>CAIWHY010000028.1 GCA_903912585.1 uncultured Thermoleophilia bacterium
CCGACCTGCTCGCCCGCACCATCGCCGCGATCACGCCGCTCGACGCCGACGCCATGCGCGCCGCCGAGGCGCGCCAGCTCCAGCTCACCAAGCCGCCCAAAGCGCTCGGGCGCCTCGAGACGCTCTCCATCCAGCTCGCCGGGATCCAGGGCAAGGCCCAGCCGGTGATCGAGAGCAAAGCCATCGCCGTGATGGCCGCCGACCACGGCGTGACCGCCGAGGGCGTCAGCGCCTTCCCCGCCGAAGTCACGCCGGGCATGGTGTTCAACTTCGCCGCCGGGGGCGCCGCGATCAACGTGATCGGTCGTCACGTCGGCGCGCGCGTGCTCGCCACCGACGTCGGCGTCAACGCCGACCTCAGCGCCGCTGAGGGCATCCGCCACAAGAAGGTCCGCATGGGCACCGCCAACATGGCGCAGGGCCCGGCGATGACGCGCGAGGAGTGCGTGCGGGCGATCGAGATCGGCATCGAGCTGGTCGAGGAGGAGTTGCCCAAGGGTCTCGACCTCATCGCCACCGGTGAGATGGGGATCGGCAACACGACGGCCGCGTCCGCCGTCATCGCGGCGCTCACCGGCGAGCCGGCGGCCAAGGTCACCGGCCGCGGCACCGGCATCACCAAGGAGGCGCTGCCGGCCAAGGTCGCCGTGATCGAGAAGGCGCTGGCCGTCAACGCGCCGGACGCCGCCGACCCGGTCGACGTGCTCGCCAAGGTCGGCGGCCTCGAGATCGCCGCCATGACCGGCGTCTTCCTCGGCGGCGCGGCGCACCGCGTCCCCGTCGTCATGGACGGCTTCATCAGCGCCGCCGCCGCACTCGCCGCGGTGCGCCTCTGCCACGAGTGCGTGGACTACATCCTGCCGAGCCACGTGAGCATCGAGATCGGGCACCAGGTGGTGCTCGACGAGCTGGGCCTGGTGCCGCTGTTCGACCTGCAGATGCGGCTCGGCGAAGGCACCGGGGCGGCCCTGTCGATGAGCATCATCGAGGCGGCCGCCCGCATCCTCAGCGAGATGGCCACGTTCGAGAGCGCCGGCGTGGCCGGCGACCCGAGCGAGGCCGACGCCGACCTCGAGCGCCCGAGCTGAGAATGCTGCGCCGCCCCACGCTCGCCGTGACCTTCCTCACCGGGATCCCGGTGCCGGTGAAGGGCGACGTGAGTCCCGCCGACCTCTGGGCCAGCATGGGCTGGTACCCGCTGGTCGGCCTCGCCCTGGGCGCCGCGGCGTGGGGCGTGTTCTCGGGCCTCACGAGCTTCCTGCCGTCGCTGGTCGCGGCGGTGATCGTGATGCTGGTGCTCGAGCTCGTGACGCGCGGCCTGCACATGGACGGCCTCATGGACACCTGCGACGGGTTCTTCAGCGGCGCTCCGCGCGAGCGCGCGCTCGAGATCATGAAGGACCACAACGTCGGCGCCATGGGCGTCGTGGCCGCCATCCTGATACTGCTGCTCAAGGTCGCGGCACTGGGCGCGCTCACGCGCGCCGATGCCGCCGCGCCGCTGATCGCCGGCTGGGCCGCGGCCCGCGCGCTGCCGGCGCCGGACGTCTACTTCTGGCCCTACGCGCGCGCGGAGGGGACCGGCGAGGCGTTCACGCGAGAACACATTGCAGGCCCGCTGCTGATGGCGGCCGGGTTCCTCGGCGCCGCCGTCGTGATCGCAGGCCTGCTCGCCCTCGCGCTCGGCTCCGCCGGCAGCTGGTTCGCCGGCCTCTTCGTCGCGCTCATCGCCATGGCCGTCGCGCTGCTCGCCCAGGCCGCCGTGGCCGGCAAGCTCGGCGGCCTCACCGGCGACGTCTACGGCCTCGGCATCGAGCTCGCCGAGGCGGTCGCGCTCGTCGCCGGCTGTGCCCTCGTGAAGCTGGTCGGATGAGCACGAGGAGGCCGGCATGAAGCTCTACCTCGTGCGCCACGGCCAGTCCACCGGCAACGTCGCCGGCACGCTGCTGGGCCAGGGCGACCACCCGCTCACCGGGCTGGGGGAGAAGCAGGCGCGAGCGGCGGCCGCGCGCCTCGCGCCCTTCGGCCCCATGCCGCTGCACTGCAGCGACCTGGCGCGCGCCGTGGCGACCGCCGGGCACATCGCGCGCGCCTGGGCGAGGCCGGCCGCCTTCGGCGACCTGCTCGACG
>CAIWHY010000029.1 GCA_903912585.1 uncultured Thermoleophilia bacterium
ACCGCCCGCCGCGCCGCCTGACCGGCGCCGTCCCTCGGCTCAGGCGCCCCCCGAAGCTGCGCTCGCGCGGCCGAAGGGGGCGCCTTCTCGCGCTGCGCAGCGGGCTCTGCCCGGACTCCAGCGGGGACGTCATCTGCGATAGACTCAGCCCCGTCCCCGCACACACTCTCCGGGCAGGTGGAGCCGATGAACGTCCGCGTCTACGTAACCCCCAAGCATGGGATCCTCGACCCTCAAGGCGCGGCCGTGGAACGCTCGCTGCCGAACCTCGGGTTCACCGGGGTGAGCGGCGTCCAGATCGGCAAGATCATCGACCTCGCCATCGACGGCTCGGGCCTCACCGCCGACGCCGCCCGCGCTCAGGTCGACGACATGTGCCGGCGCCTGCTCGCCAACCCGATCATCGAGGACTACACCTTCGAGATCCGTGAGGGCTGAGGCATGAGCTCCGGCCCCGTGCGCTTCGGCGTCGTCGTCTTCCCCGGGAGCAACTGCGACGCCGACTCCTACCACGCCATCTCCACCTTTCCGGGCACCGACGTGCGCTACCTCTGGCACAAGGACACCGACCTCCAGGATGTCCAGGCCGTCATCCTGCCCGGCGGCTTCAGCTACGGCGACTACCTGCGCTGCGGCGCCATCGCCCGCTTTAGCCCCATCATGCAGTCGGTCATCGACTTCGCCAACGGCGGCGGCCTCGTGATGGGCATCTGCAACGGCTTCCAGACCCTGGTCGAGGCCGGCCTCCTGCCCGGCGGCCTCATCCGCAACACCGGGCTCAAGTTCGTCTGCCGCTACGTCAATCTGCGCGTGGAGGCGACGGACACGCCGTTCACCGGCGCCTGCGACAAGGGCGAGCTGCTGCGCATCGTCGTCAAGCACAACGAGGGCAACTACACCGTGGACCCGGACACGCTGGCGCGCATGAAGGCCGGCGACCAGATCGTGCTGCGCTACGTGAACGCGGCCGGCGAGCGGGCCGAGGGCGCAAACCCCAACGGCGCCCTCGACGACATTGCCGGCGTCTGCAACGAAGCGCGCAACGTCTTCGGCATGATGCCGCACCCCGAGAACTCAGTCGAGGCCGACCTGGCCGGTGGCGCCGACGGGCGCAAGCTGTTCCAGTCGATCATCGACACCGTGCTGCGCGCGGCGGAGGTGACGGCATGAGCGGTCAGCCGTACGTGAATCGCACGGCCGACCTCGCTGCGGCGATCAAGCTCGGCCTCACCGAAGACGAGTACGAGCACATCAAGCGCATCCAGGAGCGCGAGCCCACGTACGTCGAGCTCGCGATCTACTCGCTCATGTGGAGCGAGCACTGCAGCTACAAGCACTCAAGGCCCGTATTGGGTCGGTTCCCGACCAGCGGGCCGCGCATCCTGCAGGGCCCCGGCGAGAACGCCGGCATCATCGACGTCGGCGACGGCTGGGCCGTGGCGATGAAGGTCGAGAGCCACAACCACCCGTCGGCGGTGGAGCCGTTCCAGGGCGCCGCCACCGGCGTCGGCGGCATCGTGCGCGACATCTTCACGATGGGCGCGCGCCCGTGCGTGAGCATGGACTCGCTGCGCTTCGGCGAGCTCACCGAGCCGCGCCAGCGATTCCTGCTCGACGGCGTCGTCGGCGGCATCGCCCACTACGGCAACTGCCTCGGCATCCCGACCATCGGCGGCGAGATCTACTTCGAGCCCAGCTACGAGGGCAACTGCCTCGTCAACGCCATGAGTGCCGGCCTCATCCGCACCGACGGCATCGTGCGTGCCATCGCCAGCGGCGTCGGCAACCACGTCGTGCTCATCGGCTCCAAGACCGGCCGCGACGGCATCGGCGGTGCCAGCGTGCTCGCCAGCCAGGAGTTCGACGAGACCCTCGAGGAGA
>CAIWHY010000030.1 GCA_903912585.1 uncultured Thermoleophilia bacterium
CGCCTACGACCCGCAACGGGAGCCGGAGCCCACCGCCCTCGGGGGGCGCGGCCTGTACCTGATCGCCAAGGTCATGGACGAGCTGGAGCTCTCTTGCAGCGCCGGCACGACTGAGGTGATGCGACGCAGAGTGGAGGTGCCCTCCACGGCGCACCGCCGGGCCGTGTTCGTCCAGGAGGCCGGCCCGGCCACCATCCCCGCCGTCGTGGACGGCGAGCAGCGGCTCTTCGCGATGCTCGAGGACCTCGCCGACGGCTTCGTGGCGCTCGACTGGGAGTGGCGCATCGCGTACGCCAATCCGGCCGCCGCCGAGCTCCTCCGCGTACCCACGGAGCGGCTCATCGGCGGCCTCCCGTACGACCTGTTCCCTGCCATCCGGGGCACCGAGTTCGACGAGCGCTGCCGGCTGGCGATGGAGCAGGGAGTCGCCAGCCACTTCGAGGCCTTCTTCCCGGTCTACGACACGTGGTACGAGCTGCGGCTCTACCCGACCGCCTCTGGCGTCAGCATCTACTTCAACGAGATCAACCAGCGCAAGCAGATAGAGCGCGAGCGCGACGAACTGCTGCGCACCGCCGAGGACGAGCGCGCCCGGCTTCAGACCATCCTCGACGTGCTGCCCGTAGCCGTCGGGATCACCGACGCGAAAGGGCGCGTGAGCGCGCTCAACCCCATGGCCAGCCGCCTCTGGCACGGCGACGCCCCCCTGCCGCAGGACACCTCGGAATACGGCAGCTACAAAGCCTGGTGGCCGGACAGCGGCGAGCCCCTGGGGCCGGAGGACTGGACCACGGCGCGGGTCTTGCGCGACGGCGAGCCGATCCTCGGCGAGCTGATCGAGATCGAGCGCTTCGACGGGACCCGCGGCGTCGTCATCTCGTCGTCCGCCCCCATCAAGGACGCGACCGGCCAGCTCACCGGCGCCGTCGGCGTGACCGAGGACATCACGAGGCACCACCGCACCCAGCACCTGAGCCAGGCGCTGAACGACGTCGCCGCGCTCATCCACTCCACGCTCAGCGTGGACGAGATCATGCGCCGCCTCGTCGGCGAGGCCGCCCTCGCGCTCGGCGCGGACGCGGCGGCGATCGAGTTGCGCGAAGGCGCCGAGTGGCCCGTGCGCTACGCCGGGAACCTCTCGCCGGACGTCATCGGCCGCGCGCTCACGCGAGAGTCGGTCATCGCGCGAAACGTGGCCGAGTCCGGGCGACGGCTCGTCGTCCCGGACACCGCGACCGACCGTCTCTTCCAGGACGCCGAGCTCAAGCCCTTCCGCTCCCTGATCGCGGCGCCGCTCGCGGTCCGCGGCGACACGTTCGGCGTGCTGGTGTTCCTCGATTCCCGCGTGAACGCGTTCGACGAGCCGGCGATCGACTTCGCGGGAAGCTGGGCGCATCGGTGTCTCTCGCGCTCGAGAACGCGCGCCTGTACGACGACCTCGCCGAGCGCGAGCGGCTCGGCGCGGCGCTCAACGACATCAGCGCCGGCATCGTCTCTTCTCTCGACTCGCGCGAGATCCTCGAGTCCGTCGTCGCGCGAGCCGCCGCCGCGATGGAGGCGGACTCGGCTTCCATCTGCGAACTGCACGAGACCGCGTGGGTGCCGACCACCGCCTGGGGGGCGCCCGCCGGCCCGCACAGCGCCGCGTTCGCGCGTGCGGCCGTCCCCTTCGCCGAGGTCGCGGTGCGAACGCGACACGCGGTCACCGTCGACGATTGTGGCAGCGA
This sequence comes from uncultured Thermoleophilia bacterium, assembly GCA_903912585.1. Taxonomy (GTDB): domain Bacteria; phylum Actinomycetota; class Thermoleophilia; order UBA2241; family UBA2241; genus CAIXSE01. Next base: position 1,728 of record CAIWHY010000030.1, read on the forward strand.
TGCGCGCGTCGACCCGGAGATGCAGCGCGCGCGGGGCGTTCGCGCCGTCGTCGTCGCCCCGCTCGTGGTGCGGGGCGCCGTCGTCGCGGCGCTGTTCCTCGACTACCTCCACGGCGCGCACCGCTTCTCGTCGGCGGAGACGGACTTCGTCGACCAGGCCGCCGCCGCCATCTCCGGCGCCCTCGAACGCGCCCGCCTGTACGAACACGAGCACGAGATCGCCACCACGCTGCAGAACGCGCTGCTCGCCTTGCCGGAGGACATCCCCGGCTTGAGCTTCGCGCACCGCTACCACTCCGCCGCCGAGGTCGCCCTGGTCGGCGGCGACTTCTACGACGTCTTCGAGCTCGAGTACGGGCTGCTCGGCGTCACGGTCGGCGACATGTCCGGCAAAGGGCTCGACGCCGCGGTGATGACGTCCCTCGTCAAGTACACCGTGCGCGCCCACGCCGTGGAGAAGGGCAAGACGCCTGCCGACATCGTGCGCATGGCCAACCGCGTCCTGTACATGCAGTCGCACTTCGAACAGTTCGCGACGGTGTTCTTCGCGATCCTGGACCGGCGCGACGGGCGGCTCGCGTACTGCAACGCCGGCCACCCGGCGCCGGCGATCCTGCGCGACGGGCGGGAGATCACCGAGTTGCCGGCCAACTCGCCGCTGATCGGCGCCTTCCCGGACATGCCCTTCGCCGACTCGGAGACGTATCTCGAGAGCGAAGACGTGCTGCTCCTGTACACGGACGGTCTGGTGGAGGCCCGGCGCGACGGGGCGCTGTTCGGGCAGTCGCGCCTCGCCGAGCTCCTCGAGCGCTGCTACGGGCTTGAGCCCGAGCAGCTGGTGGAGTCGGTCGCGGGCGCCGTGGACGACTACGCCGGGGGCCGGCTCACCGACGACCTGGCGCTGCTCGCCGTGCGGCGCCTCGAGCTCCCCGGCCCAACGCAGCAGAAGCTCCGCTTCGATCAGACGGACCCGGGGCACCTCCGCGCGGAGTGAGCGCCGCGCGCGCCGGCCGCGCGGAGTGAGCGCCGGCGCCCC
>CAIWHY010000031.1 GCA_903912585.1 uncultured Thermoleophilia bacterium
ATGAGGCGCGACACGTGCATCTGGGAGATGCCGACGCGTTCGGCGATCTGCGACTGGGTCAGGCCCTCGAAGAAGCGCAGGTGGAGAATGTACCTCTCGCGCTTGTCGAGCTTGGCGAAGCCCGGCGCCAGCGTCGTGCGGTCTTCCATCGTGTCGTAGGCCTCTTCTTCCCCGCCGAGGTAGTCGATAAGCCCGGCGTCCTCCTCGCCGCCCTCGCCGTTGGGCGAGGCCTGCAGGGAGACGGAGTTGTAGGCCTGGCTCGTCTCGAGCGCCTCGAGGACTTCCTCGGGCGTGGCGCTGGCCGCTTCGGCCAGCTCGCTGATGGTCGGCGAGCGCTGCAGCTTGGGCACCAGTTCGTCGATGACCTTGTTGAGCCGGATGTTGAGCTCCTGGAGCCCGCGAGGGACGCGCACCGACCAGCCTTTGTCGCGGAAGTAGCGCTTGATCTCGCCCACGATGTTGGGCGTCGCGTAGGTCGTGAGCTCCACTTTGCGCTCGAGGTCGAATCGGTCGATGGCCTTGATGAGGCCGATGGCTCCGACCTGCACGAGGTCGTCGAAGTGCTCTCCACGCGAGGCGTAGCGGCGCGCCAGCGAACGCACCAGCGGCAGATACATGGCGATGAGCTTCTGGCGCGCCTGCATGGCGCGGCGGCGCTCCTGGGGGTCGTCGCTGTCCTTGCCGTAGTGGTAGACCTTGAGCAGGAACTGGTCCTGCTTCTCGGACTCGTCGCGGCCGCGCGGCGGGTGTGCCTCATCGGCCGCGCCGGTGCTCTGGAGCTCCTCGTCCTCGTCCAGCGAGCGCACCTGGCCGGGGGGCGCCTCGAGATCGAGCGGGTCGTTGACCCGATGCTCTTCGCGGCCGCTCAACTGGAGACCTCCCGCGGGCGCCGCTCGAGCACCACGGAGAACGACGCATCGTCGTCCTCGACGGTGACCGTGTCCATCGTCCGCCGCAGCAGCAGGCACAGGTCGATGCAGTCGTCGCGGCCCACGGTGACGCGCCTGCGCAGTTCCGCGCTGCGGAACGGCCCCGCGGTCAGCTTCATCGAGCCGTCGGCGACATCGGCCTGGACGGCGATCGTCTCGAGCTTCTCCAGCTGAAGCGCATCGCTCAGCAGTATCTCCATGGCGAGGCGCACGTCTGCCAAGTCGTCGAGGGAGTAGTCGAGGCGCGCGCCGATGCCGGCGACGACCGTCGAGACAGTATGCAGAGAGCTCAGATCGGCCGGAACCTCGAGGTTGATCCTCTCGCTCATGACGCCGCCTAGACCGCCGTCGCGGCAGTCGGGTCTTTCGCCGCGAGCTGCCGTGAGATCTCGGTGTCCCGCTCCCGGGCCGCGGACCTGCCGTCCTCGAGCGCGAGCGTGCCGCGCCGGCGGGCGTCGCCGGCCCAGCGCTGCGCGTCGCCCGGGAGACTCCTGACGATGCCGAGATAGGACTCGCCGGTGCGGTCGTGGCGCTGGCTGACGTAGTAGGCCAGCGCGGCGCCGGCGGCGACGCCGCCGAACAGCAGCTTGCTCGCGAAGCCCACGGTCAGTCCCCCGGCTCCGCAGCAGCAGCTGCGTCCGGCACCTTTCCCTCCGACACGGTGCCGGCCGCGTCCGCGGCAGCGCCTTCGGCGACGGAGGCCGCGGACGTGCTCCGAGAGCTCGACTCAGGCGCCGGCTCGTCGCCCGACGACGGCGCCGACCGCGCATCTCCGTTGGCGCCGCGGTCACGCTTGAGGAAGCTCGAGAAGGCCGACTGCACGCCGGCGCTGAACGCTGCCGCCTTGCGCGCTGGCGTGGTCACGGCGCCCTCGACGGACGTCGCCATCTTGTCGATCTTCTCGGTGATGTCGGCGACGTCCTTGGTGATCTGGTCGACGTTGCCGAGGTTCGCGTTGACCCCGTCGAGCGTGGTGCCTGCCTTCTGCATGAGCGGCACGGCCTGCTGGTCGACGTCGGCGAGCACCTTGTCGACTCGCCCGAGCGCTTTGGCCGCCTTCACGAGGGCATAGGCGATGGCGATGGCCACCACCACGAAGAAGAATGCGGCGGCGTAGCGAAGAACGGCGGACGGCAGGCTGGACGCGGCTACCGTGAGGGCAGAATGCATGCATTTCTCCTTCCCGACAGTCTCAGTCGGCTGGCTTGCGCGAAGCGTATCACACTGACCTCACGAGGCATCCGGGGCGCCGATGAGGCCTCCGCCGACGACCACTCCGTCGCGGTAGAACACCGCCGACTGGCCGGCGGCGACACCGGCGAACGGCTCCTGCAGGAACACGGTGGCGCGGCCGCGCGAGTGTCGCTCAACAGAGGCCACAGGCACCGACGGCGAGCGATAGCGCAGCTGCACCTCCAGCCCCGGGGGATCGCCGATGCCGCGGTCCACCACTGAGCGCAGAGGGACGTCGAGGCGCGACAGCGCTTCGCGGGGACCGGCGACGACGACGTTGCCGGCGGCGCGGCGCTCGAGGACGAAGAGCGGCGCCGCCGCGGACACGTTCAGCCCGCGGCGCTGGCCGACGGTGTAGCGCCACTGGCCCTCGTGCCTGCCGATCTCGGCGCCGTCGCTCGTGACGATCGGGCCCTGCTCGGCGGCGACGCCGCGGTCCTCCAGAAACCGCTGGTAGCCGTCGACGGCGAAGCACACCTCCTGGCTCTCGGGCTCGGCCGCCGAGGGAAGCTGCGCGCGCTCGGCGGCCGCTCTCGTCTCGCTCTTGCTCATGTCCCCGAGCGGGAACTCGAGGTGGGCCAGCACGGCAGGCGGCACGGCCCACAGCATGTACGACTGATCCTTGACCGGGTCGGCGCCGCGCGCCACGAAGGGCTCGCCGTCACGCCAGACGAGGCGCGCGTAGTGCCCCGTCGCCACGTGCGCCAGGCCCAGCTCGTCGGCAAGGCCGACGAGCGTCGCCAGGCGCCCCGGGTTGCAGGCGACGCAGGGATTCGGCGTCTCACCGGCGAGGTAGCCGGCGACGAAGGGCTCGACGACCTCCTCCGCGAACGCACGCTCCCGGTCGACGACGTGGTGCGGCAGGCCGAGATGGCTCGCGGTGCGAGCGGCCATCTGCAGGGCGCCCGGCGAGCAGCAACTGCGCCGGTCTTCGCCCGGCCACAGCCGCACCGTCGCGGTCTCGAGGGTGCGCCCCTCTTCCACGAGCAGCAGCGCCGCGACGGCGCTGTCGACCCCGCCGCTCAGTGCGACGAGTGCTCGTGCTCTTTTGGGAGGGCCTTGAGGATCTGCTCGACTTCGCCCTCGCGGCCGCTCTTGACGAGGTAGTCCTGGATGGCGAGGTGCAGGGCGTCGGCGGCGAGGTTCGAGCAGTGCATCTTGTTCGCCGGCAGCCCGCCGAGCGCCTCGGCCACGGCCTTGTTGGAGATGTCCGCGGCCTCCTCGAGGGTCTTGCCCTTGACCATCTCGGTCACCATGCTCGACGTCGCCACCGCAGCGCCGCAGCCAAAGGTCTTGAACTTGACGTCGGCGATGTGGTCGTCCTCGACGTCGATGCTGATGCGCATCACGTCGCCGCAGACGGGATTGCCGATCTGCCCGACGCCGTCGGCGTCCTCGATCTCACCCACGTTGCGCGGGTTGCTGAAGTGGTCCATGACCAGGTCGGTGTACATGCGTCACCCTTTCACGTAGAGCGGGCTCATCTGCCGCAACTTCTCGACGATCGGCGGGAAGACTTCCACGAACCCGTCGATCTCCTCATCGGTGTTCTCGCGTCCGAGGCTGACGCGCAGGCTTCCGTGCGCCTCCTCGGCGCCCAGGCCCAGCGCCAGGATCACATGTGACGGCTCGAGCGATCCGGAGGCGCAGGCCGAGCCGCTCGACACCATGTACCCGTGCGTGTCGAGTTGAAGCAGCATGGACTCGCCCTCGATGTAGCGGACGGTGAAGGACACGTTGCCGGGCAGCCGCTCGGTAGGGTGCCCGAGGTACTTGACGTCGGGCACGCTGTCGAGCACGGCGGCGGCCATGCGGTCGCGCATGCGCTCGAGGCGCGGCTTCGTCTCCGGCATCTCCGCGACGGCGATCTCCAGGGCCGCGCCCATGCCTACGATGCCGGGCACGTTCTCGGTGCCGGAGCGCAGGCGGCGCTCGTGCCCGCCGCCGTGGATGATCGGCGTGAGGCGCGTGCCGCGCTTGGCGTACAGCGCGCCGATGCCCTTGGGTCCGTAGAGCTTGTGTCCCGAGATCGTGAGCATGTCGACGCCGAGGGCCTGCACGTCGACGGGCACCGAGCCGACCGCCTGCACGGCGTCGGTGTGGAACACCGCGCCCTTCTCGTGGGCGATGCGCGCAAGCTCGGCGACGGGCTGGATCGTGCCGACGACGTTGTTGGCGAACATCACCGACGCGAGGCGCGTGTCGTCTCTGAACGCCTTCTCGTAGCCGTCCAGATCGATTGTCCCGAACTCGTCGACGGGGATGAAGTCCACGGCCCAGCCGAGCCGGTTGAGCGCGCGGGCCGCCTCCATCACCGCGGGGTGCTCGGTAGCTCCGATGATGAAGTGACCGGGCTCGAAGCGCTGCAGGTAGCCGAAGAGGGCGAGGTTGTCCGCCTCGGTCCCGCCGGCGGTGAAGACGATCTCCTTGGCGCCGGCGCCGATCGCCGCCGCGACCTGGGCGCGCGCGGCATCGACGGCGGCGCGCGCCTCACGGCCCTGCTTGTGGATCTCCGACGGATTGCCGTACACCTCGCAGAAGAAGGGCAGCATCCTTTCCAGGACGCGGCGGTCGACCGGCGTGGTCGCCGCGTGGTCGAAGTACACGCTCTTCATCTCGGTACAGCCTCCCTTGTGAGGTCCTCCAGGGTGATGCCGTTCAGGGCGCCGCTGATCGCCTCGTCCAAGCGGCGCCAGACGACGCGCGAGGCGCAGGATTCGGCGCGCGCGCAAGCTTCTTCGTCGGGCACGCAGCCGACCAGCGACAGCGGCCCTTCGAGAGCAGTGACGATGTCGCCGACGGCGATGCCGGCCGACTCGCGGGCCAGTTGGTAGCCACCGGTGACGCCGCGCGTCGCCTTGACCAGCCCGCCCTCTCTGAGACGCGCGAGGATCCGCTCCAGGAACGGCGCCGGGATGCCTTCTTCGGCGGCGATCTCCGGAAGGGGCACGGGGCGCTCGTCGCCGCGCGCCGCCAGGTACACCATGGCGCGCAGGCCGTACTCGCAACGCGAGGAGATACGCACGCGGCTCCGTTCGTCGGTATGACTAATCCCAACCTAAAAGGTCGGCATTATGCTACCACGACGTCTGGGTGCGTCAAACACTCCTGGTTGCGCGCAGGGCGATCGCCGGGCCGACGGGAGCTGTGCTGCCGGCGGGAACTGCGCTGCCGGCGGAAGGTGCGGTGCCGGCGGTCTAGAGGCCGCGAACGGCGTCGGCCACGACCTGCTCCATGACCTTCTCGCCGATCCAGCCGGTGTAGAGCTGCGCGACCTCGCCGTTGCCACGGATGACGGCGAGGATCGGCGGGTCGCTGACCTTGAGCTGCGTCAGCGTGTCGCCGAGCTCCGTCGTGCTGTGCGCTTCGAAGGACATGAACGAGGCGTCGGCCCCGTACTGCGCCTTGACGGTGTCGAAGTTCTGCACCATGGCCATGTCGTCGGCGGCGCCGTCCACGTACACGAGCAGGACGATCCCGCGGCCTTCCTGGAGACGGTCCTTGATGAAGGCCGGGGTCTCCGCGGTCGGCACGAGCTTGAGCGGCGCATAGCCCGTGATGCCGTAGCTGCTCACGGTGTTGTACGACGCCGGTGCCGGAAGCGGCGTGGCGGCGGCGGAGCCGACGGCGAACACGCGCACCGCGACGACACCGCCGAAGAGGCAGGCGCCGATCACGAGGATCAGGAGAGCGGTGATCAGGAACGATCTGTTGCGCCTCAGGATACCCATGCCGGCCTCCGAAAGATTAGCTCCACCTTGCCGTGCTCGCGCTATTCTCGAACCTGCTCTCGCAGGTGGGTGCTCTCCCGAGCCATCCACGGATGGCCCGAAGTGCGAGCTCCCGATGTGTTCGTGTTGGCTCGAGAATGTAACGAGGTCACGAACAAGGTCGAGCGGCGATATCCTAGCAAACGTCACCTGCTTCAACAAACAAGTCGGCACCCCTTCCAAAACCTTGAGCGACTTTGGTGCCGGCGAGCCTGCGGGCAGAGATCACGGCCGGGGATCCCGGCCGGCGCGGCGTCAGCCCGGCTTGACGCGGAGCTCCTTGAGCTGCTCCGCGGTCACGGCGCCGGGGGCGCCCGTCATCGGGTCGCCGCCGGACGACGTCTTGGGGAAGGCGATGACGTCGCGTATCGAGTTCGCTCCGGCGAGGAGCATGAGGATACGGTCGAAGCCGAGACCGATGCCGCCGTGTGGCGGCGCCCCGTGCTCGAGCGCTTCGAGGAACCACCCGAAGGCGTCGTCGATGCGCTCGTCGCTCATGCCCAGAGCGCGCAGGATGCCGCGCTGGACGGCGGCGTCGTGGTTCCTCAGAGACCCCGAGCCGAGCTCGACGCCGTTCAGGACGAGGTCGTACTGCGCGCCGCGGACCGCGAGGGGATCGCTCTCGAGGAGGCCCATCGTCGCCTCCGTCGGCAGGCTGAACGGGTTGTGCCCGTAGGTGAGCGTCCCGCTCTCCTTGTCGATCTCGAAGAGCGGGAACTCCTCGACCCAGAGCAGTGCCCAGCGGGAGCTCGGCGCGGGCTCGAGGAGGCCGATCAGCGCCAGGCGAAGCACGCCGAGCACCTCGGCCGCGACGAGGGCCTCGTCGGCGGCGAAGACCACGAGATCGCCCGGGTCGGCGCCGAGGCGGGCGACGAGCGCGGCCTGCTCGGCCTCGCTCAGGAACTTGACGATGGGGCCGCGCAGGGCGCGGCCCTCCTCGACGTAGACGTAGGCCATGCCCTTCGCGCCGTGCTCCTTGGCGAGGTCGGTGAGCTTGTCGATCTGCGCCCGGGACAGCGTGGCCCCGCCGGGCGCGCGCACGGCGCGCACCACCCCGCCGGACTCCACGGCGCCGCGGAAGACCTGGAAACCGCTCTCCCGGAAGACCTCCGACAGGTCGGCGATCTCGAGTCCGTAGCGCAGGTCCGGCTTGTCGCTGCCGTAGCGCAGCATCGCCTCGTCGAACGAGAGGCACGGCAGCGGAAGCTCGAGCGGCCCCTCCCCCACGCCGTCGAAGATCGCTTTCATCAGCCCTTCGAGCAAAACGCGGATCTCCGGCACCGTGAGGAACGAGGTCTCGATGTCGATCTGCGTGTGCTCGGGCTGGCGGTCGGCGCGCAGGTCCTCGTCGCGGAAGCA
>CAIWHY010000032.1 GCA_903912585.1 uncultured Thermoleophilia bacterium
CATGGCGCACGCAGCCATGCACCGGCGCAACATGGACGATGTCATGAAGCGGGTCCTGCCACCCGGGCGCACATATCGCCGGACCCCCGACGGCGTGCTTCAGTGACCTTTAGATCCCTCTATGTCCACCGGCCGCTGCTGAACGGAGATGAGGTCGCCGCGCATTTTCTGGGCCAGGGGTTCTCGTCGGTCGTCTCGCCGGGGGCCACGTCGTGGCAGCCGCCGCCGATCATCTCGGTGATCACCCCGAAGCGCTCCTCGATCTGCTCCGCCGTGAGGAAGTCGGCGGGCTCGCCGAGCGCTTCTCCGGCGGCGAGCCCCAGCAGCGCCCCGCGAAAGCGGTCCCGCACGGCGGCCTCGTCGTGGGTGGGGAAGGGGCTCATGCGAGCAGGTCTCGCGCGAGGCGCTCGAAGAACAGCGCCTGGTAGGTGACGTCCTCGACGAGGATGCGCTCGTCGGGCTCGTGGTCGCGGCCGCCGCGCATGGCGTGGAAGCTCTCGGCGACGAACGGCGCGAAGCCGTAGGCGACGCAGTCGGGGAAGGCTTCGCGCACCCAGCGCGAGTCGGTGAAGCTGCCCGAGCACATCGGCGCCAGCACGGCGCCCGGCTCCTCGGCGCGCAGCACGCGCGCGATGCTCTCGCTCAGCGGCGTCGGCGCCGGCGAGGCGTTGGGCTCGGTGACGTCGACCCACTCGAACTCCCAGTCGATGCCGAGCGGGTCGAGCACGGCGCGCACGATCTCGCGCGTGACCTCGAGCGTCATCTCCGGCAGGATGCGGCAGTCGATGAAGGCTTCGGCGTGCGTGGGGATGACGTTCACGGCCTTGCCGGCCGCGAGGATCGTGGGCGTGAAGGTGGCGCCGAGCAGGGGCTCGACCAGCGAAGCGACCTCGGGGTCGAGCCGGCGCAGCTCGGCGCCCGCGGCGCGCGCCGTCCGGGGATCCCTGAGGCGCGCTGCCAGCTCCGCATCCGCCACGACTACGTCGATGAAGTCCGCCGTCATCGCGGAGACGATCGCCGGCGGGTCGGTGAGCCCGAGCGCCGTCACGGCGCGCGCCAGGTCGATGACGGCGCTGTGCTCCTTCTCGGGCACCGACGCGTGCCCGCCGCGCCCGCGCGTGCGGATGCGGAACTGGGCGAAGGCCTTCTCGCCGGCCGCCAGCAGGAACACCTTGCGGCCGCCCACCGGCAGCCAGAGGCCGCCCATGCCCTCGTTGAGCAGGTAGTCGCAGCGCAGCGTCTCCGGGTGCTCGCGGCAGAGCCAGCGCACGCCGCAGAACTCGCCGTCCTCCTCGTCCGCCGTGGCCGCGAACTTGATCGTGCCGGCGAGCTCCGCGCCCGAGCGCTTGAGGCGCGCCAGCGCCACGGCCTCGGCGGCGACCTGGTTCTTCATGTCGGTAGAGCCGCAGCCCCAGACGTACCCGTCCCTGACGACGCCGCCGAACGGCGGCACGCTCCATTCGGCGGCGTCCGCCGGCACCACGTCGAGGTGACCCATCAGGGAGAGCGTGGGGCCGGGGCGCGTGCCGTCGAGTCGCGCCGTGAGGTTCTGGCGCTCCGGCAGCTCGCCGACGAGCGTGGTCTCGATGCCGTTACGTGCGAAGTAGTCGCGGAGCACGAGCGCGCACGCCGTCTCGTTCCCCGGAGGGTTGGTGGTGTCGACGCGCAGGAGGGCGGTGAACAGATCGACGACCTCGCGCTCGAGCTCGCTCCAGGCGCGGTCGTCGAGACCATGACGCGTCACGCGCTCACCATCCTGTCCTTCGGGGAAGAAGGTCCTGCTCGCGCTGGTCCTGCGGGCGAAGGGATCGTCCGCGGCGGACCCGCAACCGCAATACTAGCGCGTCTGTACTTCGCCGGGCCAACCGCTTAGGCTCGCCGCCGGTACGGTCCCGCCATCCGGAAGGGGAACTGACATGAAGATCGCCGTCGTCGGCGCCGGCGCCATGGGGCGCTGGGCCGTGAAGGAACTGGGCATCAGCCCCGAGGTCGACGAGATCGTTGTCGGCGACTACGACGAGGCCCAGGCCAAGGCCGTCGCCGAGGCGATGGGCGGCGGCAAGGCGAAGGCGGCGTTCGTCGACGCGCGCGACGTGGAGAGCGTCAAGCGCGCCGTCGCCGGCTGCGACTCCATGGTCAACGCGACCCAGCACTTCTGGAACATCACCGTCATGCACGCCGCCGCGGCCGCCCACTGCAACTACACCGACATGGGCGGCCTCTTCCACGTCACCAAGCAGCAGGTCGAGCTCGACGGCGAGTTCAAGAAGGCCGGCGTCACCGCCGTCATCGCCATGGGCGGCGCCCCGGGCGTCACCAACATCCTCGCCAAGTACGGCGCCGACCGGCTCGACACCGTGGAGGAGGCCTACGCGCTCTGCGGCAACGTCGACGCCACCGACTGGAGCCACTACGACGGCTGGGTCGTGCCGTACTCGCTGGAGACGCTGTGCGACGAGTTCAGCGTGACCGCCCCCGAGTTCGTCGACGGTCACTGGCACACCGACATCTCCGGCGGCGAAGGGCCGGAGGAGCTCGACTTCGGCCAGCCGGCCGGCACCCTCGAGGCGCACTTCACCATCCACTCCGAGCCCTTCACCTTCTGGCACACCTGGAAGGATAATGGTCTGCGCACGGCGACCTTCAAGCTGTCGCTGCCGGCGGAGTTCACCGAGCAGATGCGCTTCCTGGCGCGCATCGGCATGACGCGCACCGACGAAGTGGAGATCGGCGGCTGCCACGTGCGCCCGCGCGACGTGCTGCTCAAGGTCGTGAGCCAGATCGCCAAACCGACGGACGTGGTGCTCGACGACGTGGACTACCTGCTCGGCGTCGTGCGCGGCACCAAGGACGGGCGCCGGCTGGAGTGGCGCGTGCGCGCCACGGTGCCGGCGCACAAGGAGTCCGGCGCCGGCGGCGGCGACGTGGATACGGGCATCCCGCCGGCGATCGTCGCCAAGATGATGGCGCGCGGCGAGATCGCCGGCCCGGGCGTCTTCGTGCCCGAACAGATCGTGCCCTGCGAGAAGTTCTTCACCGAGTTCGCGCGCTGGGGCGCGACCGTCGACGCCCAGATGCGCGAGCTGCTGGCGGCGCCGGGGGCCTGAGCCGGCGCTCGCCGCCTACCGGGCGCGTTCAGCCCGGCGCGAGGTCCAGCGTCTCCTGCCCGCCCGCCGGAGCCTCGGCGTCGAGCAGCTGCGCCATGCGGCGCGCGTTGCGCATGCCCCAGTCCTCGTAGTTGTTGTTGAAGAGGACGTGCACGGCCTGCGCCTGGCGCGCCAGCTCGCCCACGCGCGGCACCCACTCTTGGAGCTCGGCGTCGCTGTAGAGGTACTTGAAGCGGTCCGACGCGGCGCCGGTGCGGGAGTCCCACGTGTCGGCGTTGCGCCCGTGGAGGCGGACGACGGCGAGCCCCGCGGTGGCCGCGACGACCGGGGGCGTGCTGGTGCGCGGGGCCTGGGGCTCGTCGACGCTCACGTAGGCGAGCCCCGCCTCCTCCAGCAAGCGGAGCGTGCCGGCGGCGGCCTCCGGGTCCATCCAGCCGCCGCCGCGGAACTCCACCGCCAGCGGCCGGCCCGGCAGCCGCCCGGGAAGCTCGCGCAGGTACTCTCCGTGCGCCTGCGTGCGCGTGAACCACGGCGGGAACTGGAAGAGCACGGCGCCGAGCTTGCCGGCTTCGGTGAGCGGCGCGAGGGCGTTGCGATGCAGCTCCCAGAGGCCCTCGACGGCGGCGGCCGGGAGGTCCTTGCGGTAGGCGTTCTTCTTGGCCAGCGTCTCGGCCGGAAGCGCCTCCCGCAGCCACCCGGGCAGCCGCTCGACGCGCGCCGGGTGGCCGGTGAGCAGCGCGTAGGCCATGACGTTGAAGACGAATCCGTCGGGGGTGCGCGCCGCCCAGAGCTCGCTGTTGCGAGCGCTCGGCGGCGCGTAGTAGGTGGAGTCGACCTCGACGATCGGGAACTGCCGCGCGTAGTAGCGCAGGCGGTCCTCGGCGCTGCTCACGCCGGGGGGGTAGAACCTGCCGCTCGAGATGAGCGTGGGGTCAGTCCACGAGCAGCTGCCCACGAGGATGCGTGCACTCACGTTCGCTCCCGTCCCTCGACCTTCTTCACCGCGCAAACAACCTTGTACCACGGCCGGGGCGGGCCTATACTCGGCCGCAGAGCAGCTTAGCCGGCGCCACGGTCTCAACAGACCACAGCCTCGCCGAAAAGAGGCACTGAAGGGGGCGCCGCCGATGGGCGGGTAGCGCACACGCGGACCCGCCCATCGTCATGCAGCCGGCGGCTCGTCGCTCTCAGTCCTTCCTCGACGCTCTCCGACGTCGCTCCGGCGCCGCGTTGACCAGCCGCCCCCGGCGCGCCTATACTCTGCTTCCCTCGCTGGTCAGTGTCGGAATGGCGGAATTGGTAGACGCGCTAGGTTGAGGGCCTAGTGAGGGTTTAACCTCATGGGGGTTCAAGTCCCCCTTCCGACACCACTTCTCTTCTTCCCCGCCTGCGTCCCTTTGCCTGACGGTGGCCCTTGGCCATGGTTGGCCTCGCTCCCTGCGCGGGTATCACGCGGCATGGACCGGGCCTGCAGATCGCTGCGCGGCTGCGTCACAGGTGCGCTCGTGGCGCTGGAGGCTCTGCTCGCGCTCGGGGCTCTGGCGGCGACGGCGCCTGCGGCCACGGCGCACGTGCCGTTCCTCGAGCCGGACCGTTCGTCGGCCGCGGCGGCGCGCCCCGGGGACCCGTTCCCCGGCGCCGTCGCGGTGCCGGACGCCGCCATCTCACGCGCCGTGTACGGCACCCTGGCTCAGGACGCGCCCTTCGACGCGTATCGCCTGCGCGTGAGCCACACGGCCGTCACGCCCATCGAACTGCTCATTCCGCAGACAGGCGAGCTGCGCGACTTCCGCCCCTCCTTTGCACTGGTCGGCCTCGGCCTGCGGTCGTCGGGTGCGCCGCCGCCGTTCATCCAGAGTCGCCTGGCGGCGGCCTACGGCGATCGCTCGTTCCCCCCCGGCGGCGGACCCGGCGTGATCGTGATCGGCGATCCGGGCAGCACGCCGCGGTCGACCTTCTACGAGCCGTTCAGCTTCAGTCGCTACTACCGCGGCGGGAAGACGACCGTCACGCTGCGGCGGGGCGTCCCGTACTACCTCGTCGCGTGGGACCCGACAGGAAGGACCGGCCCGTACGCCTTCGGCATCGGAGTGGCCGAGAAGTTCTCGCTCGGCGACGTCGCCCGCGCGCTCGTCGACGTCGTGCGCCTCAAGCTCGGCCTCTACGGCCAGGGCGCTTTCAGCTGGGGCGCGGCGGCTGCGCCGGCGGCGCTGGCCGCCGCCCTGAGCGCGCTCGTCGTCTGGCTCGTGCGGCGCCGGCGCCGGCGGCTGCGGCCTGCCGGGCCGGCGGACGCCTCCGGCGCCTGACCCGCGCTTCAGCCCG
>CAIWHY010000033.1 GCA_903912585.1 uncultured Thermoleophilia bacterium
GCGATCGCTTTCGCCTGCGCGGAGGTCCACTTGAACGAATTGGTCGCCGGCGGGTTGGTGTGGTCGCGGCCGAAGGGCACGAACTGGATGAGCACGAAGACGCCGACGAGCGCGCCGAGCACCCAGAGGGCCGTGCGCATGCCGGAGGAACGGCGCCGAGAGGTGCCGCGGGCCTTGCCTTGGGGCTTCCGCCCGGACTTGCGCCCGGAACCGGTCGATCGGTAGTACGTCGTGGGCATGAGTGCTCGCAGGGGTCGCTTGCGGGAACGCCATACTAGCGGGCGTGTCGGCCGCCGGCATCCCGGATGGCGGCCGTATCGCGAGACTTAACGCGGCGGCAACAGAGGCTTCACATGCATCGCGCGACGAGCACCCGGCCGCGGGCGCCGCCCGACGGCCGGCGCCTGGTCGTGCGCGAGGGCTTCTGTCCGCTCGCCCAACGTTGACATAGTCCTACGGCGCAGGTAGAAAAGCTGCGCACAGGCGGTGGCCACGGGCCACCGCGCGTACGGGATGGGGGGCGGATGGATCGCAGGGGCTTCCTGAAGTGGCTCATCGGGGGGATGGGTGTCGTCGCGCTGGCCGGCATCTTCTATCCCATCGTGCGCTTCCTCAAGCCGCCGGCCGCCGTGTCGGGCGCCATCGGCCAGGTGGCCAACGTCGGTGCCGTCACGACCTTCCCGGCCGGGCAGCTCACCCTCGTCACGGTCAACCAGCGCGCGGCCGCCGTCCAGAACCTCAACGGCAAGTACACGGTCTACTCGCTCATCTGCACCCATCTGGGCTGCGTCGTCGCTCTCGAGGGCGACGCCTTCAAGTGCCCGTGCCACGGCAGCAAGTTCTCGGCTGACGGCAAGGTGACGCACGGCCCGGCGACGCTGCCGCTGCCCACTTACCACTCCCAGGTGCAGAACGGCTCGTTGCTCGTCGGCCCGATCGATCTGACCGGCGCCGCATATCCCGACTGGTACAAGGGGGAGTTCGCGTGAGCGCCACTGTGGATCCCGCGCCCGGCAAGACGCCCTCCCAGGCTCGGCGCCGGAAGCCCGGGCTCGTCGGCTGGGTGGTCAACCGCGTCGGCCTCGACGAGACCATGGAGGACCAGTACAACCGCGTCGTCCCCAGGCACGCCACCAACTACATCTACTGCGTCGGCGGCGTCGCCCTCGTGCTCTTCCTGATCCTGGCGATCACCGGCATCCTGCTGGCCGTGTACTACCAGCCGACGCCGGACACGGCCTACCAGAGCGTCCTCAACATCAGCACCCACGTGCAGTTCGGCTGGTGGATCCGCTCGATCCATCGCTGGGCCGCCGGCGGCATGGTCCTCCTGGTGGTCG
This sequence comes from uncultured Thermoleophilia bacterium, assembly GCA_903912585.1. GTDB lineage: Bacteria > Actinomycetota > Thermoleophilia > UBA2241 > UBA2241 > CAIXSE01. The sequence goes on from CAIWHY010000033.1 coordinate 1,341, forward strand.
TGCACATGCTGCGCGTGTTCTTCACCGGCGCCTACAAGGCGCCGCGCGAGCTCAACTGGCTCACCGGCGTGGCGCTGCTCGGCATCACCATGGGGTTCGGGTTCACCGGCTACCTGTTGCCGTGGGACCAGAAGGCCTACTGGGCCACCAAGGTGGGGACGGACATCGCCGGCTCGGTGCCCTTCATCGGCCACTTCCTGCTCGTCAGCCTGCGCGGCGGCGAGCAGATCAGCGCCGCCACGCTCGGGCGCTTCTTTGCGCTGCACGTGCTCGTCCTGCCGGGGGTCATCATCGTGCTGCTTCTGGGGCACTTCTGGATGATCCGCCGCCAGGGCATCTCGGGAAGGCTCTAGGGAGGCGCCGTGAGGAAGCGGACAGCAGCCCAGATCCCCACCAACGAGCCGCCGCGCTTCTACTGGGAGTTGTGGCGCGACCGCACGCAGCCGTACATCCCGTACTTCTGGGAGGAGCTCGTCTCCCAGGCGATGATCTTCTTCCTGTTCCTCGCCCTCGTCGGCGGCCTGGCGCTGCTGTGGCCGGCCGACCTGGCGCCGCGCGCCAACGTGCTCGTGACGCCGACCGGCATCAAGCCCGAGTGGTACTTCCTCGGGCTCTTCCAGCTCATCAAGCTCATCCCCGAAGTGGCTGGCCTCGTGCTGGTGGGGATCGTAGCGGTCCTGCTCGTGCTCCTGCCGTTCATCGACCGCAGCCCCGAGCGCAATCCGCGCTACAAGCCGGTGACCACCACCATCGCCCTGGTGATCATCGTGGGCCTCATCGTGCTCACCATCTGGGGGGCGGTCTCGGCATGAACTCCGGAGGGAGGACCATGAAGCCTGTTCTGCTCGGCATCGGCGCCGCGCTCGTGGCGGCGGCCGTGCTGGTCGCCGGCGGCTGCGGCAGTCTGGCCACGCCCGAAGCTCCGGGGTCCGGTTCGCCCGCCCCGGGCGGCGGCGGCATCGTCAAGGTGGGCCAGCAGGTCAAGGACGGGGCGCAGCTCTACGTCGACCTCGCCTGCACCCGCTGTCACGCGCCGGACGGCGTGGGCGGCATCCCCAACCAGTTCAACGTCGGCGGCGACAGCACCATCCCGCCGCTCAACAACGCCTACCGCGACAAGAGCGAGCAGTTCACCAACGCGCAGCAGATCACGCAGGTGGTGATGGACGGCAGCATCCTGTCCAAGAAGCCGGGCGTCATCAACATGCCCTCCTGGACCGGCGTGATCAACGACGCCCAGGCCAGCGCCATCGCCGCGTACGTCCTCGCGGGCTTCCCGCACACCGGCGCCACCTACGATCCCGATCCGGCCAAGCCAGCCGATATCTACGCGGCCTACGCCTGCATCGACTGCCACGGCCAGGTCGGCGCCAACGCCTCGCCGCCGCCGGCGCCCAACCCGAAGACCGCCGACAAGGCCGTCCCGGGCCTGCGGAACCCCGACGACAACGTGCCGGCCAGTGAGCTCCGCTCCGTGATCATGGACGGCTCGATCCCCGATCCCGGCACGACCGGCGTCGTCTTCATGCCGGCATGGGGCCAGATCCTGAGCGTCGACCAGGTCAACGCGATCTTGCCGTACATCCAGGACGGACCCGCCGGCGCGAAGTTGCCGGCGCCCGCCGCCGCGACGCCGCTGCCGCTCGCCGGTAGCACCGCCGCGGCTTCGCCCTCGGCCTCGAGCTCGCCGTGAGCGGACTCCCCGGCATCCTCGCGGCGCCGGCGGCGACGGTGGCGCAGGGCATCCCCCTGGCGCCGTCGCTGAGCGTGCGGCTCATCGCCCTCGCGGTCGTCGAGGTCGTGCTGCTCACGCTCGTCGTGCTGCTCTACGTTCTGTGGATGCGGTACAAGCGCGAGCCGCTGGACGAGTGGTGGGCGCGGCGCCGGAAGGAAGGTCTCTCGCCCAAGACGCTCGTCGAGATCGAGGACTCGGAGCGCGAGCGCGTCGCCGCCGGCGTACCGCCGAGGGAGTCACCACCGGCAGCGCCTGCCGGCGCCGGGACGGCCGCCTCCAGCTGAAGTCGGGGCGGCGCAGCTTGGTCCGGTGCCTCTCCGGTAGACTGGGCGGGTGAGCGCCGACCCTCCGCAGTCCTCTCTGTCGCCCGAGTCCGGGCGCGCGCCGACCGAGCCCGTCCAGGCGGACAGCCGGCGCGACGCGGCTCGCGCGGCGCTGCTGGTCGTCTTCATCACCGCCTCCATGCAGGTCGGCTCGGTGCTCGCGGTCAAGGTCATCGGCTCCGTCGGCATCGTCGAGGCGCTGTGGCTGCGCACCGCTATCGCGGCGGCGTTGCTCGCTGCCGTGCGGCCCGGGCGCCTGCGCCTGCCGGGCCGCGGCGAGCGCTGGCCGGTCGCGGCGCTGACGCTCGCCCTCCTCGTCATGAACCGGAGCTTCTACGGCGCGATCACGCAGGGGCCGGTGGGCATCGTCGTGGCCATCGAGTTCCTGGGGCCGCTGGCGGTGGCCGTGATCGGCACGCGCCGGCCCATCGACCTGCTCTGGGTCGGGCTGGCCGGCGCGGGCGTCCTCGTGCTCGCCGGCCCGGCGGCCTCCGTCAGTGCGCTCGGTCTCGTCCTGTCGCTCTCGGCCGCGACGATGTGGGCGGCGTACCTGCTCCTTGCCAAGCGCGCCGTCGCGGTGGTGCAGCCGCTCACGCTCACGACGCTGATGCTCGGCGGGTCGGCGCTCGTGCTCACGCCCGTCCTGTTGGTCGGGGGCGTGCAGATCACGGGCCACGGGCCGGCGATCCTGCTGGGAGCGCTCGTCGCCGTCCTCTCCTCCGCCTTCCCGTACTTTCTCGAGATGGTCGCGATCGCGCTGGTGCGCGCGTCGACCTACGGCGTGCTGCTCAGCATCGAGCCGGCAGTGGCGGCGCTCGCCGGCTGGCTCGTGCTGTCGCAGCGGCTCACGCTCCTCGAGGTGGCGGCGATGGTCGTGGTGATGATCGCCGCCGCCGGCGCCAGCTGGACGAGCGGGCCCGGTGCCGAGGCGCTGGAGGCGCCGATCGTCTGACCGCGTTCCCGGCGCCGCCCTCGCCGCGCGCCCCCCTCGCCGCGCGCCGCACTCCTGACGCGCCGCTGCCTTCGCCCGGCGCCGCCCGGGTCGCGCGGCTGCGGCGACTGTGGCAGGCTGGTGAGCGGCAGGGTTACGCCGACCGGTCGCGAACCGATGGGCAGCGCGGGCGCGGGCACTCCGCACGGCGCTACACCCGGCGGCCGTCAAGGCCAGCCGCCGCCGGCCGATACCTTCCCAGAGGGCATGGACATCCGCAGGCACACCATACGACCTTTCGCCATGGCGCTCGTCGCCGTCGTCCTCGCGGCGCTGGCCGCCGCCTGCCTCGCCGCGCCCGCGCCTGCAGCTCCCGCTTCGCTGCAGCAGCTGCAGAACGAGGCGCGGCGCACGCGCACGGAGATGCAGGCCCTCGAGCAGCAGATGCAGGTCATCGCCCAGAAGGAGGAGGCGGCGCGCCAGAAGCTGGACGTCATCAATGGGCAGCTGGCGCAGACGCGCCTCCGGCTCGACCGGGTGCAGAGCGACCTCGACCGCCAGCGGGAGCTCGTCGCCAGCCGCCTCGCGACGATGTACAAGAGTGGTGACTACACGTGGTTCGACATCATCCTGAACTCCGGCAGCCTCTCGGACGCCGAGACGGCGGCGCGGTTCATCCAGGCCATCGCCGCCCAGGACCGGCACGACGAGGACCAGCTGGCGCTGCTGGCGATCCAGGTGAAGTCGATCGAGAAGAGCCTCGTGGGCCAGCGCCAGGAAGCGCACGTCGCGCAGCAGCAGATCGACGCGCAGCAGCTGGCCATGGAAAACAAGTTCGCCCAGCGCAGCGCGCTGCTCAAGGACGTGGTGGCGCGGATCAAGAAGATCCTCTCAGCGCCGGAGCTGCTGATGAAGGCCGGCGGCAAGGTGACGCAGATCACCTGGGCGCAGGCGCTCGTGAAGTCGCTCGGGGCGCCGATGACCGCCGACAACGTCGCCGCCATCGTCGCCTGGGAGATGGCGGAGGGCGGCCACTGGTACAACACCGCCTACTACAACCCCCTCAACACGACGCAGTCGATGCCGGGGGCGACCGTCTTCAACTCGGTCGGCGTGAAGGCCTATACGAGCTGGGCACAAGGTCTGCGGGCGACCGTCATCACACTCAACAATGGCTTCTACGGCGGAATCCTGGCCGCGCTCCGCGACGGCCGCGACGCCAACGCCGTGGCCAGCGCCGTGGCGTCGTCTCCCTGGGGCACGGGGTCGTTCAGCGTCAGCCACTGAGCGAGGGCGGCGACCGGCCTGCGTGCCGCGCGGCGGCCGAGCAGGCTTTGCGCCCGGCCAACGCTGGCACGCTTCACAGGCCGCCGGGCACGTGCTATCTTTGCGCCTTTCTTTCATTCCGTTGATGGGCGCCCACTCGACCTAGCGATGAAGGCGCGCCCCGCGGCGGGTCCACCTACGCAGAGGTTGAGATGAGCGAGAGCCCCGCACGACTCCCTGCTGCATGCGGCCCCGACATCGCCTGTGAGATGAGCCGGCTCGACGCGGACGGAGCGAACGTTCGCGAGCTCCTCGGCAAGCCCCGCGGCGCCGGTCTCTTCGACCTTGCCCTCACGCAGGACGGCGGCTGCGCCTGCATCCTCTGCGGGATCTGCGCCAAGGTCTGCCCGGTGCAGTGCATCGACGTGCGCCGCGAGCGCAAGGTCGACAAGACGCGCGCCTGCGAGCCCGGCGCCGGCTCGTTCAAGGTCGACGAGGCGCGCTGCATCGGCTGCGGCCACTGCATCGAGTCGTGCGCGCTCAACGCCCTCGAGCCGACTCCGGCGCTCGATCGCCGGCGCGAGTTCTTCCAGGTGCTCGCCACCAAGGAGCAAGGCCTCGCTAACGGCCACGGCCTCTGCAGCGGCTGCGGCGCCTCCATCGTCGTCCAGCAGGTGCTGTCCGCCGTGGAGGGCCCCTACGTGGCGGCGTCCGCGACCGGGTGCCTCGAGGTCTCTACCTCCCGCTACCCGTACACCGCCTGGAAGGGCAGCTTCATCCACACCAACTTCGAGAACGTCGCCGCCACGCTGAGCGGCGTCGAGACCGCCTTCCGCGCCCTGCGCAAAAAGGGCGCCATGGACGAGCACATCAAGTTCATCGCCTTCGGCGGCGACGGCGGCACCTACGACATCGGCCTGCAGAGCCTCTCGGGTGCGATGGAGCGGGGCCACTCCATGCTCTACGTCTGCTACGACAACGGCGGCTACATGAACACCGGGTTCCAGCGCTCGAGCGCGACGCCGGCCGGCGCCTGGACCTCCACCAGCCCCGTCGGCACCGAGCTGATCGGCAAGGAGCAGCACCGCAAGAACCTCACCGAGATCATGGTGGCACACCGCCTCGAGTACGTGGCCCAGGCCTCGCCGCACGATCCCATCGACCTTATCCACAAGGCCTCCAAGGCCTTGTCGATCGACGGCCCGACGTTCCTCAACGTGCTCTCGCCCTGCCCGCGCGGCTGGCGCTCGGAGAACCACGAGACCATCGAGCTGGCGCGGGAGGCGGCCGACACCTGCTACTGGCCGCTGTTCGAGGTCGAGCACGGCCGCTACCACCTCACCTACCGGCCCAAGCAGAAGCTGCCGGTCGCCAGGTGGCTCGAGCGCCAGGGCCGCTTTGCCCACCTGGCGCGCAACGAGGAGCACGGGATGCTGGTCACCATCCAGCAGTGGGTGGACGACGAGTGGGAGCTGCTGCTCGAGAAGTGCCGCGAGGTGCCGGAGGCGCAGTGGGCACACACGCGCCGGCGCGCCAGGGAAGAGGATCTCGTGATGAATCAGCCGCGGCTGCACACGCAGTCGCTGGGCGAGCCCTTGACCGCGTCGATGACGTCGAGCGCGATCGAGTGGGACCGCTGGCCGGCGCTTTCGTCGGCGATGAGCTGGGGCGCGTTCGACGAAGACTGACGCGCCTGGCGGCTTCGCGGGCGAGAGCCGCCGCGAGATCGAAGGGGCCGGCGAGCGCCGCTTTGCGGCGGCACTCGAGCAGGCGACCGCCGCGTGGGCTGCAGCCGACCCGGCGCGCCGCGCCGCGCTGGCGGGCTGCGGCCTCGTGCCCGGAGGCGTCGAGGTGCCCTTCCTCGGCTCCGCCCATATCGTGAGTCATCCGGATGGGGCCGTGCTGCACGCCGCCGGCGAGTCTGCTCACGTCCCGGGTGGGTTCGCGGGCGTCCCGGGCGCGCCCGCGCACGTCGCCGTCCGGATCATGCTGCTGCACTACCTCCTGCAGGCCGACGGCACCCCGCCATCCGGGGACTGGGTGGCCTTCCGGGAGCTGCCGGACGGGCTCTTCTACGCCGCCTCGTTCAGCGCCCGCGTGGAGGCGCCGCTTGAGGCCGCCTTCGGCGGCCGGGGGGCCGGAGGACCGGGCATGGCCGGCGGCCCTGCGGCCGGCGGCCCTGCGAACGCCGGCGGCCTCGACGCGTTCCGCCGGGCGGCGGCC
>CAIWHY010000034.1 GCA_903912585.1 uncultured Thermoleophilia bacterium
TACCTCAAGGAGCACTACCGGCCCGCCGGCACCTGGGGCGGCTATGCCGTCTACGTGCCCCGTGACGGGGCGGGAGCCTAGAACCAGTCGGGCGGCGGCGCCAAGCCGACGGGCTGCTCTAGGCCATGCGGCCGGCGGCCTCGCTGGCGAAGCGGCGCGCCTCGTCGTCGCAGGCGTAGACGTCCTCGACGCTCTCCACGGGCTCGTCGCCGAGCCAGGTGAGGCACTTCTCCACGATCTCGGCGATGCCGAGGAACGGCAGGCGCCCCTCGAGGAACGCCTCGACCGCGACCTCGTTGGCGGCGTTCAGGACGATCGGCGCGGCGACGGTGCGCACGGGGCAAGCGGCTGCGGAGCCCTCCGCGCCGGCCGTCCCGTCTCCGCCGCGTACGGCTGTCGCCCCTCCCCCGCACTCCACGATCGCCGCCTTCTTCCCCGCCTCTACCGCGAGCTCGAGGCAGCGGAACGTCTCGAGGTCGGGCACGTCGAAGCTGAGCTGAGTCGCGAAGAGGTCGAGCCGGCGGACCATGGGCAGCGCCGGCCGCACGGGGTAGGCGAGCGCCCAGCCGATGGGGGTGCGCATGTCGGGGACGCCGATGTGCGCCAACACGGCGCCGTCGGTGAAGCGGACCATGCTGTGCACCACGCTCTGCGGACTCACCACGACCGTGATGCGCTCGTACGGTACGCCGAACAGGTAATGTGCCTCGATGATCTCGAGGCCCTTGTTCATGAGCGTGGCCGAGTCGATGGTGATCTTGGGGCCCATCGACCAGTTGGGATGCTTGAGCGCCTGCTCGGGCGTGACGTCGGCGAGCTCGGCCGCCTTGCGGCCGCGGAACGGGCCGCCGGAGCCCGTGAGAAGGATCTCGTCGACCCAGGGGGGCTGGGCGGCCGACGCTCCTCCGGCGCCGCCGGTCGCGCCGGGACCGCCGGCGGCCAAGCACTGGAAGATGGCGCTGTGCTCGCTGTCGACCGGCAGGATCGCGGAGCCGCTGCGGCGGGCGGCGTCGAGAACGAAGGGGCCGCCGGCGACCATGCTCTCCTTGTTCGCCAGGGCGAGCGTGGCGCCGGCCTCGACCGTCGCCATCGTGGCGCGCAGGCCGGCGGCGCCGACGATGCCGTTGAGCACCGTGAGCTGCTCGCCGGCAGCGGCCGCCTCATTGACGGCGCGCCCGATGAGCTCGAGCACGCCGGCGTCGCCGGCCAGCACCTCGAGCTCGGGAGCGCGCGCGGCCGCCGCGCCCGCGGCGCCCGCGTCCTGCAGGCACACCACGCGGGCGCCGGTCTGCGCCGCCTGCTCGAGCACGAGGTCGACGTTGGCGTGAGCCGCCAGGCCCGCGAGGTGCAATCCGGGGATGCACGGCAGCACCTCGAGCGCCTGGCGCCCGATCGAACCGGTCGATCCGAGTACGAGCACGTGCGTCATGTCGGCGCCTCCGTCGGTGTGTCTTGTCGTGCAGCGGCTGGACCTTCCTCCAAGTCCCTGCCGCCCTGCTGCCGCGCCACCGGTCCGGAGGAGTCTACCGCTCGCCGGCTCTCGCCGAGCGCCACGAGCGCGAGCAGCAGGAACTGCAGGCCGAGCAGCAGGGTGAACTTGCTCATCTGCAGGCTCGGGTGCACGGTGAAGGACGAGCGCGCCAGGAAGAGGGTCTCCCACGCCAGAGCGATGAACAGGACCGTCCACAGGGCGTGGCGCCGCGGCCAGAGCTCCGCGACGAGGACCGCCGCGACGGCCAGCGGCAACACGGTCCACACGAGCTTGTAGTCGTTGCTGAGCGGCGTCACGGTGCACATCACCGGCACGCAGGCGGCCGCGGCGATGACGGCCCTGCGAGGGCTCCAGCCGCGGCGCAGCAAGGCGATCATCGTGACGCCCCAGACGCCCGCCGACAGCGCCAGCAAGGCGTAGCCGAACCACGTGGCCCACGCCCCTCCGGCGGAGCGCAGCACCTCCGCCGTGGAGAGCGCCGACATGTTGCCCCACCACCCTCCGGAGCCGCGGCCCTGCAGGGCGTCCTGGCCGGCGACGAACCGCTGCAGGTTCGTGGGGCCGGCCACGAGCAGCAGGGCGGCGTTGGTCACCAGCAGCGGCACGAGCGCCTTCCACCTGTAGCGCCACAGCACGAGCACCGCGAGCACGGCCGGATAGACCTTGAGGTTGACGGAGGCGGCGAGCGCGAGCGCCGGCCACCACGGCGACA
>CAIWHY010000035.1 GCA_903912585.1 uncultured Thermoleophilia bacterium
AGATAGATGGCGATCAGGCCATTCTGGGCATTGGGCAGACCGTCATTGGCCGCCCTGATGGTCCATTCGGCGGCTTCCTGCTTCAAGCTGGCGGCGGCCTTCGGATCGGGCTCGGTCGTCGCCGTCTGGTAGAGACAGCGTCCCAGATTATATTGCGCCAATTCAAAGCCGGTGCCCTGGTCCGCCAAGGCGCGATAGATCGGAATGGCCCGCGGGCATTTTCCCTGCAGCCGCAGGCCGTCGGCCGCTGCGGCCGGCGCGGCGGCGTCGGCGGCGCCGGCAAGGCGACGAGCGGCATGGCGCAGGTGCTCGACGAGCTGCTGGGCGAGCGCATCTCGGCCGGCGCCGTCGTGGTCAAGCACGGGCAGGCCCTGCCGCTGCGGCACATCGAGGTGATCGAGGCCGCGCACCCGGTGCCCGACGAGGGCAGCTTGCGCGGCGGCCTGCGGCTGCTCGAGATCGCCGCGGAAGCCGGCCCCGACGACCTCTTTGTGGCGCTGATCACCGGTGGCAGCTCGGCGCTGGCGGTCGTTCCGGCCGAGGGCATCTCGCTCGCTGACAAGGCCGAGACGAACCGGCTGCTCCTCGCCTCCGGCGCCGACATCGTCGCCATCAACGACGTACGCAAGCACATCTCGCGCATCAAGGGCGGCCGCCTGGCGCAGGCCGCCGGCTGCGAGATCGTCAACTTCACGGTGTCCGACGTGGTCGGCGACCCTCTCGACTACTTCTGCGACCTCACCGTGCGCGACCGCTCCACGTTCGCCGCCGCCCAGGACGTCTGCGACCGTTTCGGGCTGTGGGAGCGGCTGCCGCGCTCCGTCGCCGACCACCTGCGCCGCGCCGACCCGGCCGCGGAGACGTGCCACAGCGTGGACCGAGTGACCTCCTTCGTGCTCGCCGACGCGCGCATGATGTGCGCGGCGGCGGCGCGCGCTGCCGGCTCGCGCGGCTACCAGGCGCGGGTGCTGCGCCTCGACCTCGAGGGCGAGAGCGCCGACGCCGGCCGCTGGTTTGCGGCGCAGGTCGCAGGCTCAGGGCCCGGCACCGCGCTGATCGCCGGCGGGGAAGCAACGACAACGCTGACCGCGGGCCTGGACCAGCGCGCCGCCGGCATGGACGCGTGCGCCGGCGCGGACCCGCAAGTTGGCGCGGACCCGCGCGCGGCCGGAGGGCCCAGCCAGGAGGGTGCTCTCGCGGGCGCCTTGGAACTCGCCGCCGTCGCGGCGGCCGACTCCGCGGCGTGCGTTGCGCCCAAGTCGGCCGCCTGCCTGCTCTGCCTCGACTCCGACGGCAGCGACGGTCCCACGGAGGCCGCCGGCGCGCTGGTCGACGACACGACCGGCGCGGCGCTGGCGGCGGCCGGCGTCGACGCGCGGGCAGCGCTCGCTGCGCACGCCTCCGGCGCCGCGCTGGAGGCCACCGGAGACCTGGCCTTCACCGGCCCGACCGGCACCAACGTCAACGATCTCAAGATCGGCCTCGTCGCCGGCCGATGCCTGGCGGCGCGGCTGGAGAGCGGCTCGGCCGCCGCCGCCGCAGAGTCGCCCGCCTGGTCCCGCCGCCGGCGCGGTCCGCCGTGCTAGAATCGGAACCCTCCATGACCTCCGATTTCGTCCATCTCCACGTGCACAGCGAGTATTCGCTGCTCGACGGCGCCTGCCGTGTGAAGGACATCGTCCGCAGGGCGAAGGAGCTTGGGATGCCGGCCGTCGCCCTCACCGACCACGGCACGCTGGGCGGCGTGGTCTAGTTCTAGCGCGCCGCCCTGGACGAGGGCGTCAAGGCCATCATCGGCCTCGAGCTCTATCTCGCCACCGACCGTCTCGCCCGCGGCGGCGTCAAGGAGCGGTTCGCCCACCTGACGTTGCTGGCGCGCGACCAGACCGGCTACAAGAACCTCGTCAAGCTCTCCACGCGCGCCTACCTGGAGGGCTACTACTACAAGCCCCGGGCCGACTGGGAGCTACTCGGCGAATACAGCGAAGGTCTCATCGCCCTGACCGGCTGCATGAGCGGCCGCGCCGCGCGCCTGCTGAGTGACGGCAACGACGACGCGGCGCTGGCCGAGGTCAATCGGCTGGCGGAGCTCCTCGGACCCGAGAACGTCTTCGTCGAGCTCCAGGACGCCGGCCTGCCCGAGCAGCGCGAGCTGCTGCCCAAGCTCGCGGCGCTCGCCGAGAAGGCCGGCC
>CAIWHY010000036.1 GCA_903912585.1 uncultured Thermoleophilia bacterium
CCCCCCCCCCGGCCCTTCTTTCGCCTGAGGGCGGCTCAGTTCAAGGCCAGGGGCTTCTCCATCACGTCGAAGCTGCGCGCGACGTGCATGCCGGCGGCCTCGTAGACGCGCACGGCCCCGGTCACGTTCTGCGCGTCGACGTAGAGGCGCACCACGGTGGAGCCGCGGTCGCGAAGCGTGGCGAAGGCTGCCAGCAAGAGCGCGCGTCCGACGCCGCGCCCGCGCCACGGTTTGCGCACGGCAAGATCGCCGATCTCGGCGCCGTGCTCGCCCCGGACCGGGATGACGTACCCGGCGAGTTCCGCGCCGTCCCAGGCGAGCCACCACAGGGTCGGGTCGGCGTCACCGGCCTCGAGGTGGTGCAGGCGCCATGCGTCGTAGCCGCGAGCCTGATAGAGAAAGTGCTCGGAGAACGCCTCCCCGTCGGCCGCCCAAACGTTCTTCTCATCGACGCAGGGCCTGAACGGCACGGGCTCTACCCCCGCGGGCCACGACGCGTGAGGGGGTTCATCGCGCAGATCCATCGCCATCTCGTAGAACTGGCGGACCGGGGCGAAGCCGCGCGCGTCCAGAGACGTCCGGCGCACGCTGTCGGTGTCTTCGCACCAGACGATGAGCCTGCGGGCCGCACCGTCTTGCCGCCGGGAAGGAAGCTCCGCGGCGCGGGCCTCGATGATGTCGAGCAGCGCGTCGCCGAGTCCGAGACCGCGGTGCGCGGGGTGCACGTAGTGGTCGGCGGAGACCTCGCCGGCGGTCTCGGGCCACAGCAAGACGACCCCTGCGATCGACCCGCAGGGCGAGACGGCGACCCACCAGTCCGTCTCGGGGTGACGCCCCGGGTCCTTCCACTCCGTCGCCAACTCCTGCTCGGGGCTGCGGGGTTCGCCGGCGTCGTGACTCTCGGCCGCGTCGAGCACGGCTTGGGCGGCCGGAAGGTCGGCTGCGACAGGGTGGCGCAGGATGTAGCCGGGAGGGATCGGCATCGAGACTCCTGAGGCTTGTGGGCGTTACCCGCTCACCCTACTCCCGAACGCCGCAGAAACGGAGAGCCGTCAGGATGAGCGCCTCGGCGGCCCGGCGAAGCTCGTCGACCTGGACGAACTCGTCCGGTCTGTGCGCGACGCACACGTCGCCGGGGCCGAACAAGACCGTCGGGATGTGGCCGGTGTTGACCAGAAGCCGCATATCCGAGCCGTAGGTGACGCCTTCCGCCGGAGGCGCGGCGCCCGTCAGCGTCGTGACGGCCGCAGTGAGGCTGGTCACGATGGGATCTCGCGCGTCCGTCACGGCGGAGTCGAAACGGCCGCCCCACCACTCCACCTCGGGCGCATGATCGCGGAGCCATGGGTCGGCCGCGGCGGCGCGGGCGAGCGCTTCTTCGAACGCCCGCCGGGCCGCGGCCGGCTCTTCTCCCACCGCGACGCCGTAGCGACCCTCGGCCACCAGCGTGTCGGGCACGCTCGATGCCCAATCGCCGGCACGCAACGTGCCGACCTCGATGGGCCACGGCAGCCGGTGGCGTGCGAAGAGCGGATCTCGGGGACGGCCCGCCACCGCCGCCCGCGCGCCTCCCGGCTCGTCTGCCGGCGCGTCTCCGATACCACAGCGCTGCGCCTCGAGCTCGCGGAGGGCGGCGAACAGCGGCGCGAACTTCTCGACGGCGCTCACGCCCTCCTCGCGCACGCAGCCGTGCGCCGAGAGGCCGTGCACGACGAGCCGGAACATCAGCGATCCCGCCTGTGCGGGGACCACGGCGAGCCGGGTCGGCTCGACCACGATCGCCCCATCGGCGGTGTGACCGCGCACGATGGTCGCCAAGGTGCCGATGCCGCCGTCCTCCTCGCCGACAACGCTGGCGACGTTGAGACGACCGCGCATGCGGACACCGGCATCCTTGATGGCCTTGGCGGCGAAGAGCGCGCAGCACAGGCCGCCCTTCATGTCCGCGGCGCCGCGACCGTACACCCGGCCGTCCCTGACGGTGGGGGCGAACGGCGGGGACGTCCAGGCGCCCTCGTCGCCCGGCGGCACCACGTCAACGTGCCCGTTGAGCAGGAGATCGCGACCCGGGATCGATGGTCCGGCGCCCGCGGCCGGGCCCCCGAGGCCGGCCCCGGCCGACTCGCCGATCCAGCCGACGACGCCGAGCGCCTCCTCGCGCTCCACCTCGGCGGAATAGTCGGGGTGCCTGGCGAGCGCCCGCAGGTCGATCTCCCAGGCATCGGTCGTCAGCCCCGCGCTGCGCATCCACTCGGCCACGGCAAGCTGCGCCGGGCTCTCGTCGCCGTCGAGGCTCGGGATGGCTACGAGCTCGCAGAGGAAGGCGACCAGGCCGCCAAGGTCGAGAACGTCCAGGCCGCGGCGTTCGACGGCGCTCAGCCGGGGGTCAGCGAAAGCGCCCAACGATCACTCCGCGTCGCGCAGCACGGGCCTCGTCAGACACGTGGGGCCGCCCTCCGCCTTGAAGGACAGAGGTTCGCCGGAGAAGGTGACGACCTCGCAGTCGGCCTCCTCCAGCAACCGGCGTGTGACCGGACTGCCGTCGAGCATGATGCAGCGGCGGGGGGCGACGGTGAGCACGTTGGTCGCCTGCGTGTGCAGGAACTCGTCCTCCGGTACCTCGAGCAGGCGCATGCCCCGCCGCCTGAGCTCTTCCCAGAAGGCGGTCGGCATCAGGGGCGGATACGCGACCGCCAGATCCACGTCGACCGGGCTGATGAGGCTCAGCAGGTGCAGGCACGCGTCTGGGCCGGTGAAGTAAGGCAGGTCATAGTCCAGCACCGTGATCCCGAGCGGCCCCAGCAAGCCGCGCAGCTGGCTCACGCCTTCGGAGTTGCTGCGAAAGCCGCGGCCCACGGCCAGCGTGTCGTGGTCGAGCCACATCGTGTCGCCGCCCTCGCAGCGGGCTTCTCCCTCGAGCCGGCCGTGCAGCGGGACGCCGCACGCCTGCAGCGTGCGGCCGAGCGGCTCTTCCTCTCCCCGGCGCAACCCCTTGCCCATGTGCAGAAGGATAGCGCCTGCGTCGATGACCAGCGCCGGGTCGAACACGAACACGCTGTCGGCGTGCTCCGGCAGCGGCTCTTCGTGGTAGAGCACCTCGACGCCCCAGGCGCCGAGGGCGTCGGCGAAGGCGTCGTGCGCGGCGCGAGCCGCCACAAGGTCGATCGCGGACGCGTAGTGCCAGCGCGCGGGATCGGCGGCGGCCATCGCCTCGCCTGGGCGCCGCATCACGACGCGGCGCAGCGGTGCGACCATGCTCTGGGCGCCGTAGCCTCGACTCATCCGCGCTCCTCTCCGGGGCGGCCGCGAGCGGCGGCTCCCTGGTGTAGTGGTCAGATCAGATCGCCGCCGAACGACGCCAGGATCGCCTTGGGCATCTCGAAACGTGCAGTCTTGAGCGGGTCGACGACCTGGGACACGCGCAACCGACCGGCGGCGCTCATGAGCATCGAAGCTTGAGCCGCCGGCAGGCCGAGGCGGGTCGCCAGCAGCTCGGCCATGTCCAGAGTGGCGCGGTCGGCGGCCTCGTCGAGAGTCTCGGCCAAGGCGATGGTGGCCACCACCTCTGGCGTCTCGACCAACGGGTTCGTCACCTCGAGCCCGCGCCGCACGTCGACGCGCAGCGTGACGCGCCCGGCGACCTCGACGCCGGTGCCGCAGATCTCGCCGTCGCCCATGAGAGCTTGGAGGTCGCCGGCCGCCAGCAGAGCGCCGGGCGCGGATACTGGCAGGTACACCGTCGCGCCCTCCCCGATCAGCCGCGTGTCCATGTTACCGCCGTGCGCGCCGGGCGACCCGCAGGCCACGGGCGCCCCGGAAGGCGCGACTCCGATGACGCCGATCATCGGCTCGATCGGCACGCGCACCCCGCCTCGGAGCATGACGATCCCCTGCTCGATCTCGACGACCTCGAAGACCGTCTCGCGAAAGCGGTCGCGCGTGACACCGAACTCCGGACTCACTGCCATCACGCCCCGACCGGCGACCTCGATGCGCTCGACGAACACCGCGAGGACGTCGCCCGGCCCGGCGCCCTCCACGAAGACAGGGCCGGTGGCCGGGTTGATGCGCTCCCCGTCGATCGCGGCCGGCGCCCGGCCCGGCGCGACGACCTGACCGGCGAAGCAGTCCGCGGTCTCGAGCTCGACTGTCTCCCCAAGGCGCACGCGCACGGCGGGAGGAGCATCCGCCGAGAGACTGTAGACGCTCCGCTCCCTAGAGAGGCGGATCACGGCGAAAGCGGCGGCGCGCTCAGTCGCCGTGGATCTTCCGCCGCCAGGGCGCCCACGACGTGGGCCGGTTCATGTCGGCATACTGATGCACCGGCGTGTCCTCGGGCGCCTTGAGCACGAGCAGGCCGTCCGCGTCCAGCACGTCCAGGGCGTCGGCCTGCATGAGAGCGAAGAGGCTGACGATGCCGACGGCGTCGTGGCCGCCGCCCAGCTCGTCCACGGTGAGCGTGTGATTGGCGACGAAACGCTTCCAGGTGACCGTCAGACGGTCCCAGGTGAAGTCGGCGCGCATGCCCCGCACGAGCAGCGAGAGCTCGCGGTCGCTCGAGCCGACGACGCGGCCCTTGCCGCGCCAGAAGACGAGGGGGAACTCCTCGCCGACCATCTGCTCGGTACGGTGCTTCATCGTCTCGATGGAGATCATGGGGCCTCCCGGCGGTGCGCTGCTCAGGTCAGTCTATCGTGCGGCCGTCGGCCGGGCGAACAGCGCCGCTCGCCTGCGGCGGCCGCGCCACCGGCCGGGAACCCCGCCGCCCGCGTTGCTCCGGCGGCGGGCCCTGAGTAGAGTCGTGGGTTGTGATGACGAACAGCGTGGCCCGCATCGACCTGCACTGCCACTCCCGCTACAGCGGCGCGACCGACATCTGGATGGCCCGGACGCTGCGCGTTGGAGAGCATACCGGCGACCCCGCCGAGATCTACCGGCGCGCCAAGACGCAGGGCATGACGCACGTGACGCTCACCGATCGCGACACGATCGAGGGCGGTCTGCGGCTCGCGCACCACGAGGACTTCGTGCTCGGTGAGGAAGTCACCGCGTTCTTCCCGTCCGAGGCGCACTCCGTGCAGGTGCTCGTCTGGGGCCTGGCGGAAGAACATCACGCCGAGATCCAGGCGCTGCGCTTCAACATCCACGAACTCGTGGCCTACCTGCGCCGTCACGAGATCGCCCACGGGCTGGCGCAGCCCACGTCGCTGCGCTCGAGCGGCCTGCGCCCAGACCAGTTCGAGCAGTTGCTGCTCCTCTTCTGCCTCTGGGAGGTCCGGGACGGAGCCACGCACAAGGCAGCCAACGACCTCGCGATCCGGCTCACGGAGACGAGCGCCGAGACGCTGGGCCGCCTCGCCGAGCACTACCGGATCGAGCCGGCGACGACGTCGATCAGCGGATTCGCGGGCTCGAACGACTTGAGCGGCCTCGACGTCGGCGCGACGTACACGGAGGTCGAGGCCGTCGACGGCGACCTCCTCGCCGGATTGCGCCGGGGCGCTACCTACCCGCGCGGCGAGATCGCCAGCACCGCGAAGACGGCACGCACCCTGGTCGGCCTCGCCTCGGAGGGCGTGAGCGGGCGCGGCGGGCGCGTGACGGCGTGGTTCCTGGACAACGTCATGGGTCCGGAGCCGCCGACGTGGCTCTTGCGCTCCTCGCTCAGCCAGAAGCTCCTCGGTCGCGCGCTGGGCGTCACCAACCGGCGGCCGGGCAACGGTGGCCGCCGGCCGTGGCGGATGACCGCCGTCTCCGAGGTCGCCGAAGCGCTGCAGCAGGGCGGCCTCGGCGAAGGCCCGCAGCGCTACCGTCGGCTCGCCGAGATCATCGACGAGACGTGGAAGCGCGCGACGGTCGAGCACTTCGACGCGCTGCGCGAAGCCCTTGCCGACGAGGACGGCCGCGCCGGCGACGCGCTCCAGGACCTCGCCGGCGTCCAGGTCCTCCTGGCGCCCTACTTCATCGCCGCCGCCTTCCGGGCACGCGAGGAGAGGCACTCCTCCCGACTCGCCGGCGCGCTCGAGGACGCCGGCCTGTTGCCGCCCAGCCCGGCGCCCGGCGTGCCACGAGTGGCGATGTTCACCGACACGTATCTGGATCTCAACGGCGTCGCCACCGTCCTCCAGGCCATCAACGCGGAGGCGCGTCAGGAAGGATATCCGCTCACCATCGTGTCGTGCGGCGAGAAGCGTGCGGGGAGCCCCGGGCACGAGCAGTTCGCCGCGCTGGAACGCGTCAACCTCGAGGTCTACAGTGACTTCCCGCTCGACATCCCTCCGCTGCTCGAGATGCTGGCGTGGTGCGAGAACGAGCGCATCGACGTCATCCACGCCGCCACGCCCGGCCCCGTGGGCCTGGCGGCGTCAGTGCTCGCTCGGGCTCTGGACCTGCCCCTCATCGGCACCTATCACACGGACGTGCCCCGGCTCGGCTACTTCCTCACGGGGGACCACCTCCTCGAGGAGGTGCTCTGGAACTACATACGCTGGTTCTACCGCAGCTGCGAGGCGGTCTTCACGCCGTCGCGCGGCGTGGAGAGGGAGCTCGCCGCGCGTGGTCTCGCCGTCCGCTTCGAGCCGCTCGACCAGGCGGTCGACGCCGAGGCCTTTTCTCCGGAGCGCCGCGACGCGGGTCTCCACCATGAGCTCGGCGGCGAAGGCCATGTGATCCTCTGGGTCGGGCGCGTGTCGGCCGAGAAGAACCTCGAGCTGCTGGCGACCGCCTTCGCCGCCATCCGCGAGCACCGCGACGACGTGAGCCTCGTGATCGTCGGGGACGGTCCATACCGCAAGACGCTTGAGGAGCTGGCGCCGGAAGCCACCTTCCTCGGCTTCCGCTCCGGCGAAGAGCTGGCACGCATCTACGCGTCATCGGACGTGTTCGTC
This sequence comes from uncultured Thermoleophilia bacterium, assembly GCA_903912585.1. Taxonomy (GTDB): domain Bacteria; phylum Actinomycetota; class Thermoleophilia; order UBA2241; family UBA2241; genus CAIXSE01. The sequence continues at coordinate 6,888 of CAIWHY010000036.1, forward strand.
TTCCCCGGCGCCGCAGAGACCTTCGGCCAGGTCGTGCTCGAGGCGGCGATGTCCGGGCTGCCGACGGTCGTCATGGCGGGATCCATCCCCAGCGAGGCGGTCGTCCCCGGGAAGACAGCGCTCACAGTCAGCCCGGGCAACGTGAACGGCGTCCGCGACGCCATCGAGACCCTCCTCGACGACCCCGAGCTGCGCGCGCGGATGGGCGCCGCCGCGCGCATCAACGCTGAGGGACGCACCTGGAAGAAGGCGTTCGCGCACTTCAAGGACGTCTACGCGGACGTGCGCTGGTGAGATCCGCGTGAGCGGCTCCGCGTGGGACGGGAGCGGCCGGGGTCCGGGCGCCGCGCTCTTCCTGCTCGCGCATCACGATGACGAGGTCTTCTGCGCTGGAGCGCTGGCGGCGGCGCTCGCCGCGGGCCGCCGCCTCAAGCTCCTCTGGGCGACGGCGGGCGGGCTGGCGCCAGCGGCGCGCCGCCTCGCCGAGGGTCGCAGGGTCCAGCGCCTCCTGGCGTTGCCCGACGCCGACGTCCGCCTGCTCGGGCTGCCGGACCAGCACGCCGTGGAGCACCTCGACCACCTCGAGGCCGAAGCCGCCGGGCTGATGGACGACGTCGACGAGGTCTACGTGACGGCGTGGGAGGGTGGCCACCCGGATCACGACGCGATGAACCTCGTCGCGGCGCGGCTGCGGACGCGGGCGGCGGGAGCGGGCGGCGGGAGCCGCACGATGCTCGCGGGCAGCGCGCCTCACTTCTTCGAGTTCGGGCTGTACCGGCGCGGCCGTGGCGGGCTGGCCGTCAAGACGCCGCTCCTCCCTGCCGAGCCGCTGCTGGACGCGAGCGCTCTGGCGCTGCGCCGCGCGCTCGCGCGCGCCGACTCCAGCCAGTGGCCGCCCCTCGGCGTCCTGGCCGCCGCCGGCCGCCTGCAGGGCACGTGGGCGACCGAGCCGGTGCGCGAGCTGCCGGCGGGCCGCGACTACTCGCTTCCGCCGGCGCCCGAGCCTCTGCTCTACCGTCTCTACACCCGCTGGGATTTCGACGGCTTCCGCGGGGCCGCCGGCATCTGACCCGCGGAGGTCGCGGTCGCGCACGCGGGCCAACGTGCGCCAGTGCCGCTGGAACACGCCAGGCGCACCCGCCGGGCCAAGCGCACCCGCCGGGCCGCGACTACTTGCGCTGCACCACCCCGACGCCGTCGCCGACGGGGAGGAGCACGAACGTCAGGCCGGCGTCCGCCGCGAGCTCGGCGCTGAGCCGGCGCGCGGCGTCCACCGATGCCTGCGACCAGTGGCCGTCGCCCCGGCCGCCGGCCGCCGTGCCGTCCATGAGCAGGTTGTCGATCAGCACGAGTCCTGCCGGCGCCAAACGGTCGAGGGCGAGCTCGACGTACCGCGGGTATCCGGCCTTGTCGGCGTCGATGTAGATCAGGTCGAAGAGGCCGGCAAGCGCCGCCATCGTCACCGCGGCGTCACCCTCGATGACGTCGACGCGGGCGCCGTCGGGATCTCGGCCCAGGAACTCCCGGGCGGCGGCGATCATCCTGGGGTCGCTCTCCAGCGACGTGACCCGGCCGCCCTCGGCGAGGCCGCGGGCGATCCGCAGCGCCGTGTAGCCGATCGCCAGTCCGACCTCGAGCACCGCGCGCGCGCCCACCGCCCGTGCCAGCATCGCCACCAGCGCGGCGGTCTCGGCGTCGGCGATGGGCACGTGGTGCTCTGCGGCGTAGGCCTCCATGTCGGCCAGCAGGGGGTCGCTCCCCGGGCGCACGGAGGCGAGATACGCATCCACTTGGTCGGTCCGGATCATGGCCGTGATGTACCCGCGGCAGGGAGCGGCGAAGCCGCTAGGGCCGCGGGACGAGCCCGACGCGCTCGCGCACCTTGGCGAGCGTGCGGCTCGCGATGGCCTCGGCGCGGTCGGCCCCGGTCTTGAGCACGTCGACGGTGTAGGCCTTGTCCGCTTCGAGCTCCTTGATGCGCGCCTGGATCGGCGTCAGCGCCGCGACCACGACCTCGCCGAGGTCGGCCTTGAAGTCGGCGTAGCCTTTGCCCTCGTAGCGGCGCTCGATGTCGGCGACGGGCTCACCGGCGAGCGCGCCGTAGATGTCGAGCAGGTTGGTGAGCGCCGGCTTGTCCGGGCCCCCGCGGACCTCCGCGCCCGAATCGGTCACCGCACGCTTGATCTTGCGCCGGATGACGTCGGGCGGGTCCATGACCGCGACGTAGCTGTTCTCCGACCCGGCGCTCTTGCTCATCTTCTTGGTCGGGTCGTCCAGGCTCATCACCCTGGCGCCGCCTGCGCGGATGATCGGCTCCGGGACGACGAACGCCTTGCCGAAGGCGTTGTTGAAGCGTTCGGCGACGTCCCGGGTCAGCTCCACGTGCTGCTTCTGGTCCTCGCCGACCGGCACGGCGTCGGCGCGGTAGAGCAGGATGTCGGCGGCCATCAGGACCGGGTAGTCAAACAGCCCGACGGCGATGCTCTCGCCCTCCGCTTCGGCGGTCTTGTCCTTGTACTGGGTCATGCGCCGAAGCTCGCCCATGTAGGTGATGGTGTTGAGGATCCACATGAGCTCGGCGTGCGCCGGCACGTGGCTCTGGACGAAGACGATCGACCGCTCGGGATCGACGCCCGAGGCGAGGAAGAGATTGACGAGGTCGATGGTGTTGCGCCGCAGCTCGGCGCGCACCTGCCTCACGGTGATGGCGTGCAGGTCGACGGCGCAGTAGACGCAGTCGTGGGTCTCCTGCATGTCCACCCAGTTGCGGACGGCGCCGAGATAGTTGCCGAGGTGCAGCGTGCCGGAAGGCTGGATGCCGCTGAAGACGCGCGGCCGCCGTTCAGGCCTGGGGGCCTCGGCTTCCGGCTGCTTGTCGGCGGCTTCGCTCACGGAGGTGAAGTCTACCGAAGCGCAAGCAGGCGAGCCACTCGCAGCAAGCCGGAGGAGCGGCGAAGAAGAACGCGGGCGGGCTCTGATTGCTTGTGCCGGGCGCGGAGCGTTCCGGCCCGGCGGGTGGCCGCGCCGGTCAGGCGCCCGGCGTGCGGTGCGCTTCGTCGCTCAGAGGGGCGATGACGCCTTCGAGAGCGGCGCCCCTCCGGCGCGTCTCGGCGTCCCCGGACCCGCTGCGCCGCCCGGTGATGAAACGGATGAAGTAGTAGAACCACATGGCGAAGAGCCATATGAGCTCGATCAGGTAGAGCCAGGTCGGCCACATGACGACGGCGAGCAGGGCCTTTCCCAGCACGACCTCGAGCACGAGGAAGATGCCGAGCGCGACGATGGCCGCGCGGAAGTACCGCTTGCGCGGCCCGTCCTCCCAGTCACGTGCGACGCGCGTGAAGGCGAGGATGGCGATCCCGGCGTAGAAGGCGAGGAAGATCGCCTGCGCCGGCCAGGAGGTCAGCAGATCGCGCAACCAGCGCGCGGCCTGAGCGTTCTCGTCGCTCGTCAGCATGTGGATCATGGCGATCACGCTGGCTCCTCTGTCCGGCCCGGCCGAGTGCGCTTCTCCCTTCAATAGTACTCCGGGGGGCCGGGCGGGCAAGTGACGCCCCATGGACCGGCGCAGCGCAGGGCGGCGGCGGGCCGGGCGCGAGGCGATGCGAAGCGGGAGGCGGCGGCAGGGAGGCCGCCCCTGTGGGCGAACAGGGAGGTGCGGCCCGCACCATCCTCGATCAGGCCGCTCGAGCGAGGTGGCCCGATGAGCGACACGAGCGTGACCCTGCGGCTCCAGAGCATCGACGACTTCTTCCACCAGCCGCACATCGACCCGCGGTCCGAGTGGTTTGAGCACTACAGCCTCACGTCCGGCCTCGAGTACGTGGTGGAGAAGGTCGCCGACACGCCCCGGACGACGCACGTGCGCGTCGACATCCACCTCCCGGCGGAGGCGGTCGAGGACGCTCTCGCGGAGAGCGTCGCGGTCGGCATCGAGCGCTACTGCGAGGCGCGCCTGCGGACCGTCGACCACGCCGCTCGCGAGGACCGTTCGCGCGGGTGGCTCATGCTCGCGTTCTCGGTCTTCGTGGTGTTCGCTCTCGTCTGGATAGCGCAGCAGTTCGCGAGCAAGCAGGAGAGCCTGCTCGGCGTCGCCTCGGAGGGCCTGAGCATCGCGGCGTGGGTCATGCTCTGGCACCCGCTCGAACACCTGGTGTTCAATCGCTGGGACCACCGGCTCGACGGCCGGGTCCTGCGCACAGTGCGCGACCACTGCACCGTGACGATCGCCGCGATCGAGTCGCCGGCCCCGATGGCCTGAGGCTCACGTTGCCGCGCGGCGCGGCCGGTGCTACCCTGCTCGGGAACCAAGGACGCCCGGCTGAAGGTCGCGTGAGAGTCCGCGCCGCTACGGCGGTCGCGGACGCCGAAGGGGCAAGGTGAGCGCCGGATGCGCCGCCGAAACTCTCAGGCACCCGGAACGCGACCGGACGGGCCCCTGAAGCAAGCGGACGCTGGTCGCGTCCGCTGCGGACAGGGTGATGGCGACATCGCTCTGTCCTTTGACGTTTAAGGGGGGACCATGGCCGCTGAACATCAGCGCGTGATCGCCGACCGCATCAGACGCCTGGGTACCGAGACCGCCTTCGCGGTATCCGCCGAGGCCGCCGAATGGGCGGGCCAAGGCCACAAGGTCTACCCGTTCCACCTCGGCGACATGGACCTGCCCACCCCGGCGAACATCGTCGCCGCGACCGAGAAGGCGATCGCCGACGGCCGGACCGGATACTGCCCCAACGCCGGCATCCCAGCGTTGCGCGAGGCTCTGGCGGCCGACATCGGCGCCTCGCACGGGCTCGAGCTCGCTCCCGCGAACGTCGTCGTCGAGCCCGGCGGCAAGCCCGTGATCGGCAAGTTCATCCTCGCGCTCATGAACCCGGGCGACGGCGTCCTGTACCCCAACCCGGGCTACCCGATCTACGAGAGCCAGATCGAGTTCCACGGCGGCGTCGCGCAACCCTACGGGTACGTCGAGGGCGCCGAGAACTTCGAGCTGGACTTCGAGGCGCTGGAGCGGCAGGTCACGCCGAGCACGCGCCTGCTCATCTTCAACAACCTGCAGAACCCGACCGGCGCCGAGAGCTCGCCGGGCGAGCTCGAGCGCATGGCTGAGTTCGCTCTCCGTCACGACCTCACGGTGCTCAGCGACGAGGCCTACTGGGACACCCGCTACTCGGGCGTCAGCCGCTCGATAGCCTCGCTGCCCGGCATGGCGGAGCGCACCGTCATCCTCTACACGTTCGGCAAGAAGTTCGCCATGACCGGCTGGCGCCTGGGCGCTGCCATCGGGCCTGCCGAGATCGCCGGTGTCATCGCCAAGCTCAACGTCAACGACGAGAGTTGCTCCAACCACTTCGTCCAGTACGGGGCGCTCGAGGGGCTGACGGGTGACCAGAGCGGTCCGCGGGAGATCATCCGCGTCCTCAAGGAGCGCCGCGACGCTTGCGTCGACCTGCTCAACGAGATCCCCGGCGTGAGGTGCTTCCGTCCGGAGGCGACGTTCTACGCGTTCCCCAACGTCACCGGCCTCATGAAGGCCAAGGGCCTGTCCACCTACGACGAGCTGCGGCGCTCTGCGCTGGAGCAGACGGGCGTGAGCTTCTGCACCCGTCTGCACTTCGGCCGCGCGCTCCCCGGCGAAGCAGAGTCCTACGCGCGCTTCGCCTACTCGGGCATCCCCGTTGCCGAGATCCGCGAGGGCCTCGGCAAGCTGAAGGAGTGGGCACAGATATGAGCGAGCTCGACCGGACCCCTTTCCACAGCCGTCATGTCGCGCTGGGCGCGAAGATGGTCGACTTCGGCGGCTGGGAGATGCCGGTGCAGTACCCGGTCGGCATCATCGCCGAACACCTCGCCACCCGTGGCGGCGCCGGGCTCTTCGACGTGTCGCACATGGGACGTTTCACGCTCCGCGGCCCCGGCGCCCTGCCGTTCCTGCAGCACGTGCTCACCAACAACGCCGAGGCGCTCGACCTGCTCCAGGCGCAGTACACCATCGTGCCCACGGAGACCGGCGGAGCCGTGGACGACGCCTACCTGTACCGCTTCCATGAGGGCGAGTACCTGCTCGTCGTCAACGCCGCCAACCGCATCAAGGACTGGGGGCACTTCGAGGAGCACCTCGCCGGCGTCCCCGAGGTCGAGCTCACCGACGAGACCGGCGAGATCGCGATGCTCGCGCTGCAGGGTCAGTCGAGCCGCGACATCCTGGCCGGCCTGATCGAGACGGGCGCTCTGCCGGACCCGTTCCGCAACGAACTCAGCATCGCGACGCTCGCTCTGCCAGACCCCGCGGGCGGGAAGCCGCGCCTGGTCGAGACGCGCATCGGCCGGACCGGCTATACCGGGGAGCCGCTCTGCTTCGAGCTGTTCGTGGCGGCCGAGCACGGGCCGGCCCTGTGGGACGCGCTCGTGGGAGCGGGCGCCGCGCCCGTGGGGCTCGGCGCCCGCGACACCCTGCGTCTCGAGGCCGGCTTGCCCCTTTACGGGCACGAGCTCGGCATCGACCCGGACGGCGTGGAGATCCCCATCATGAGTTGCCCGCTGGCGACGTTCGCAGTCAGCTTGTCGCCGCGCAAGGGCGACTACGTCGGCCGTTCGGCGCTCGCGCGTCAGCACGCCGCCTATGGACTCATCCTCGAGCGCGACTACTCGCTGCTCCAGGACCTGCCCAAGATGACGCAGCCGGTCGCCGTCACCGGGCGCGGGATCGCCCGCGAGGGCGCCCCCGTGTACCGCGTCGGCGAGCAGGCAGGCTGGGTCACGAGTGGGACCATGGTCCCCTACTGGGGCGTCGAGGGCGACGGCCTCTGCTCGACCACGACCGACGACCATGCGCTGCGCTCGATCGCGCTCGCCTACGTGGACAGCCGCATCGTCGAGGACGACGAGGTGGAGATCGACGTGCGCGGCAAGCGCGTACCCGGGCTCGTCGTCCCGTACCATCTGCGCAGCGACGCGCCGCCGAGTGCGCGGGCGATCGTCTGGGACTACACGCCGCAACTCACCGAGCTCGAGGGCGGCGAGGCCGGCGAGAAGGCCCTGCGGCTGCTCGCCGGCGCCATCGCCAACCACGTCTGGCGCCAGGACGAGTGCATCGACCTGATCCCGAGCGAGATGACGGCTTCGCCGATGGCCCGCCTGCTCTCTGTCACCGACCCTGCCTTCCGCTACGCCGAGCACAAGAAGACGGAGGCGTTCTACGACCTCGAGGTCTTCTACTACCAGGGGACCGGGTTCATCCACGAGGTCGAGCGCCTGCTCGTCGGCGAGCTGCGCGCGTACCTCGGCTGCCCCGAGGTGGAGACGCGCGTCGTCAGCGGCCAGATGGCCAACACGGCCGTGTTCAGCGCTCTGGTCGACTACCTCAACCGCGCCGACCGCAAGGCGGAGCCGCGCCGCATCGGCAAAGTACTCAACAACCACATCGCGCGCGGGGGGCACCTGAGCGCGCAGCCCATGGGCGCCCTGCGCGACTACGTCGCCCGCGATCCGCGTACCGAGATGCCCGCCGTCGTGGACATCCCGGTCCTCGCGGACAACCCGTACAAGGCAGACGTACCGGCGCTCCTCGAGCTCATCGAGCAGGAGCGCCCCGAGCTCATCATCCTTGGCAAGAGCATGGTGCTGCACCCGGAGCCGGTGTACGAGGTCCGCACGTTCCTCGACGAAGCCGGCCTCGGGGCCGTGCTCATGTACGACATGGCGCACGTGCTCGGCCTCGTCGGCCCTCACTTCCAGCAGCCGTTCGCCGAAGGCGCCGACATCGTCACCGGGTCGACGCACAAGACCTTCTTCGGCACGCAGCGCGGCATCATCGGCGCGCGCTGGCAAGAGCCCGAGGAGCGCTACCACCTCTGGGAGGCGATCGAGCGCCGCGCCTTCCCCGGCTCGGTGAGCAACCACCACCTCGGCACGCTGGTCGGCCTGCTCATGGCGGCCTACGAGATGAACCACTTCAAGGACACCTACCAGCAGGCCGTCATCGGCAATGCCAAGGCCTTCGCGGTGGCGCTCAAGGGCGCCGGGCTGGACGTCGCCGGCGACCCAGCGGTGGACTACACGGAGACGCATCAGGTCGTCGTCCGGGTCGGCTACGGCAAGGGCGCGGAGGTCGCCGGCCTGCTCGAGGAGAACGGCATCATCTGCAACTACCAGGCGGCGCCCGACGAAGAGGGCTTCACCGCGTCGGGCGCCTTGCGTCTCGGCGTCGCCGAGATGACGCGCTTCGGCATGGGTCCCGGCGACTTCGCCGAGGTCGCCGGCCTCATGGCGGCGGTCATCAACGACGGGGCCGCCGTGTCGCACGACGTCAAGGCGCTGCGCTCGCGGTTCACGGAGCTCGGCTACTGCTTCACGGGACCCGAGTTCGATCCGCTGGTCCAGCGGCTGCACGAGCTTATCTGAAACGGCGTTCGACTCGCCGCCTCGCGCGGCGTGTCGATGAGAGGAGCGGGGACATGGCACTGAGCTTCGGGCCCAGGCGCGCGGACTACTTCGAGATCGGAGCGCCCGAAGACGGGCGCGGGCCTCTTTCGGCGGCCGACCTCGTCCATTTCGAGAAGCTCGACCTGATCTACCGGTCGCTCTGCGCCCTCCTCTTCAACTACGTGCCCACGTCGGGCCACCCCGGCGGCTCCATCTCGTCGGGGCGCTTCGTCGAGGCCATCCTCTTCGATGCGGCCGAGTACGACCTTGCCGACCCGGACCGCGACGACGCCGACATCGTCTCCTACGCCGCCGGCCACAAGGCGATGGGCCTCTACGCACTCTGGGCGCTGCGCGACGAGATCGCGCGCGTGGCGGAGAGCGGCGGCGGCCTGTTGCCTGCCAATATCAGCCACCGTCTGCGCCTCGAGGACCTGCTCGGCTTCCGCCGCAATCCGATCACCGACACGCCGCTCTTCCGCGCCTTCGGCGCCCGGGCGCTGGACGGCCACCCCACGCCGGCGACGCCGTTCGTGCGCCTCTCCACCGGCGCCTCCGGCGTCGGCATGGCCAGCTCCATCGGGCTCGCCATCGGCGCGCGTGATTTCTACGGCGCGGCCGCTCCGCGCGTACACATCATCGAAGGCGAGGGCGGCCTGACGCCCGGCCGCGTGGGCGAAGCGCTCGCCGCGGCCGGAACCGCGTCTCTTGGCAACGTCCTCGTGCACCTCGACTGGAACCAGGCGTCGATCGACAGCGAGAAGGTGTGCCGCGACGGGAGCGTCCCCGGCGACTACGTCCAGTGGGATCCGCGGGAGCTGTTCTACCTGCACGACTGGAACGTGATCTCGGTGGCCGACGGCCGCGACTTCCAGCAGGTCGTCGCAGCCCAGCGGCAGGCGCTCGAGATCGACAACGGCCAGCCGACGGCGATCGTGTATCGCACGGTCAAGGGCTGGCAGTACGGCGTCGAAGGCAAGGCCTCGCACGGCGGCGGCCACAAGCTCTGCTCGGAAGGCTTCTACGAAGCCGTCGCAGGGCTCACCGAGTCCGGCGCAGCCGCGCTGCCCATCTGCGAGCCGGGCGACCAGCGCTGCCTGCAGTCCGAGCGCGGCGACGCCGTTCGCGAAGAGTGCTTCTGGGCCGCGCTCGAGGTCGTGCGCGACGCGATCCAGCGCGACGGCGACGCCGTCGCCGCCCTCTGCGGCCGCCTGCGCGCCTCCCGCGAGCGCCTCGACGCACGGGCTCGCTGCCCGCGCGCAGATGCGCCGCACGTCGACGCTGTGTACGCGGCTGCAGCCGAAGGGGCCGCGCGGATCCCGGACGAACTGCGCCTTGCAGCCGGCTCGTCCGCCACGCTGCGCGGCGAGCTCGGCCGCAGCCTGCACGTCCTCAACCGGGACTCCGGCGGCGCCTTGCTGGCCGCCGCCGCCGACCTGCTCGGCTCCACCAGCCTGAGCGCCGCCGGCGACGGCTTCCCCGGCGGGTTCTGGAACGCCGACACCAACCCCGGCTCGCGCCTCCTCGCCACCGGCGGCATCTGCGAGGACGCCATGGTCGGCATCCTCTCCGGCATCTCCGCCTACGGCCACGGCCTCGGCGTGGGCTCCTCCTACGGCGCCTTCCTCGCGCCGCTCGGGCACATCGCCGCGCGACTCCACGCGATCGGCGCGCAGGCCCGGCGCGCGGTCTCCGGTGAGCAGTACAAGCCGATCATGCTCGTCTGCGGCCACGCCGGCCTCAAGACCGGCGAAGACGGCCCCACCCACGCCGATCCGCAGGCGTTACAGTTGCTGCAGCAGAACTTCCCGCTCGGCACGGCCATCTCGCTCACGCCGTGGGACCCGCAGGAGCTGTGGCCCCTCACGGCGACAGCTCTCGCGGCACGGCCGGCGGTGATCTCGGCGTTCGTCACGCGCCCCAATGAGACGGTGCTCGACCGCGCGGCGCTGGGGCTTGCTCCCGCAGAGGCCGCCGCCGCCGGACTCTACGTCCTGCGGAGGCCCGCCGGCGCTCCCGACGTCACCGTCGTCCTCCAGGAGAGCGCCGTCACCTATGCCTTCGTCGAGGAAGCGCTGCCGCTGCTCGAGCAGGCGGGCGTGGACGCGCTGGTCTACTACGTCGCCAGCGCCGAGCTCTTCGACCTCCTGCCGGCCGAGGAGCGCCTCGCGCTCTTCCCGGAGGCGCGTGCCCGCGAGGCGTTCGGCATCACCGGCTTCACCCTGCCGACGCTCTACCGATGGATCCACTCGCAGGAGGGCCTCGACGCGGCGCTCCACCCGTACCGCAAGGGTCACTATCTGGGCAGCGGCCAGGGCGAGGCAGTGCTGGCCGAGGCCGGCCTCGACGGCGAGAGCCAATTCCAGGCGATCAGGGCCTATCTCGATCGGCAGGTGCGCTAGGCCCGAGAGTCGGCGGCGTGACGCCCGCGTCGGCGACGCGGGCGTCACGC
>CAIWHY010000037.1 GCA_903912585.1 uncultured Thermoleophilia bacterium
AGCGCGGCGAGCGCGCGCGCCCGCCCCGCCACAGCGCGCGCCTGCCCGTCGCCGGCGCTCGCCGGACCCGGCGTGACCTCGACGACGCCGCGCCGCGCGCGCAGGCGAAAGACCGGGTCCCAGGCGAGGTAGTGCCGGCGGGCGAGCTCGGCTGAGCCGCCGGCCGAATCCAGCAGCACGACCGGCGCCGCGCCCTCGAGGCCGAGCTCGCGCAGCAGCGCGACGGGATCGACGCCGGGCGCGGAGAAGACGCTGGTGCGGACGTTCATGCGAAGGCGGGGACGGGAGCCGGGCAGGGAGCGGCGGGCGGCCCGCTACTCCTCGTAGTCGTAGTCCTCGGCCTGACTGAGGGTGCGGAACTTGGTGTAGTCCCTCACGAAGCCGAGGCGGATGAGCCCGGTGGGGCCGTTGCGGTGCTTCGCGATCTTGAGCTTGACCACGCCCTTGGAGGCGGGGTCGCTGGGGTCCTCGTAGATGAACATCACCATGTCGGCATCCTGCTCGATGGCGCCGGACTCGCGCAGGTCGGCGAGCTGCGGCTCGCGGTCGGCGCGCTGCTCCGGGGCGCGGTTGAGCTGGGACACGGCGATGACCGGCGCCTCCAGCTCCCGTGCCAGCTGCTTGAGCGAGCGCGAGATGTTGCTGACCTCCTGCTGGCGATTCTCGGCGCGCGAGTCGCCGGCCATCAGCTGCAGGTAGTCGACGATGACCAGCGCGAGCGGCTGCTTGGCCTGCAGGCGCCGCGCTTTGGCGCGCAGCTCGAACATGTTGAGGCCGGCGGTGTCGTCGATGAAGATGTCGGCCTTCTCGAGCTCGCCGGCCGCCTGCACGAGCTTGGCGTAGTCGTCGCCGGAGAGAGCCCCGGTGCGCACCTTGTGCGAGCTCACGCGCGCCGACGAGCACATCATGCGCTCGCCCAGCTCCTGGGCGCTCATCTCGAGGCTGAAGATGGCGACCGGCGCCTTGCCCTCCACGGCGACGTTCTGGGCGATGTTGAGCGCCAGGGAGGTCTTGCCGACGCCGGGGCGCGCGGCGAGCACGATGAGGTTGGCCTTCTGGAAGCCGCCGGTGAGCTTGTCGATGCCCTCGAAGCCGCTGGCGGCGCCGCTCATGCCGCTCTCCCGTCCCCGCGAATCGATGTACTCGAAGTTGCGGATGAGGACCTCTTTGATGTGCTGGAACTCGGCGACGCGGCGCTGCTGCTGGATGGCGAAGACCTTTTGCTCGCAGCGGTCCAGCAGGTCCGGCGTGTCGCCGGGGTGGCGGTAGCCGAGCTCGGCGATCTCGTTGCCGACGCGGATCAGCGAGCGCAGCACGCTCTGCTCGCGCACGATGCCGGCGTAGTGGGCGGCGTTGGCCGCCGCCGGCACGAACTCCGCCAGCGTGTGCACGAACTCGCGGCCGCCGACTCTCTCGAGCACGGCTTCCCGCTCCAGCTGGGCGCTGATGGTGACGACGTCGACCTCCTCGCCCTTCTCGAAGAGCGCCAGCACGGCGCGGTAGATGAGGCGGTGCGAATCGCGGTAGAAATCGTCGGCGGCGAGCGTCTCGGCGACGGCGGTGATGGCGTTGGGATTGACCAGCATGGCGCCGAGGACCGACTGCTCGGCCTCGAGGTCGTGCGGCGGCAGGTGGGCCACGGGGGTATCGATGCGCTCGACCGCCATTGGAGCTCCGGATGCTGCACGGGGTGGACTCGGAACCGCAGTCTACTGCGTCGTCTCGGCGCCGACCACTCCGCCATGATGGGCCCTGGCGGGGACGGCAGAGCGCGTAGGCGGGGCTGCAGGAAGTGCTCCGGCCGGCACCTTGAGCGCGTGCGGCCGGCGCCCCTGGGCCGCGCCGCCGGGCGCGAGGCAGAGGCCGGCGCACCGCGAAAAAGCGGC
>CAIWHY010000038.1 GCA_903912585.1 uncultured Thermoleophilia bacterium
ACCGACGGTGGGCGCCGTCTCCGGCAGGCGCTCGCGCGCCGCTTCGTACGGCGCCATGAGGCGCTCCTCGCGGAACGCGACCAGGTCGGCGATCACGGGCTCCTTGTCGACCTTGGCCGGTTTGCGGTAGCGGTCGGAGCACTTGTCGCCCCAGTACGTCTTCTGGCCCTCGATGGTGAACTGGCGCACGTCGCACTCGTTGGAGCAGGCCTTGCAGACGAAATCGACGACCGTGTAGTCGACCTCGCCCAGGTCCCAGCCGCGGAACGACGTGGGCTCGCCGGTGCGCTGCATGCGCTCGCGGGCCAGGAGCGCCATGCCGAGCGCACCCATCACGCCGTTGTGCGGCGGGACGATGATCTCCTTGCCGAGGATCTGGCTGAAGGCGGCGGCGACGGCGTCGTTGTAGGCGGTGCCGCCCTGGAAGAAGATGCACTCGCCCACGGAGCGCTCGCGCACGAGGCGGTTGAGGTAGTTGGTCGCGATCGAGAAGGCCAGCCCACCCACCAGGTCCTCGCGGCGCGCGCCGCGCTGCTGGTAGGCCATCACGTCGCGCTCCATGAACACGGTGCAGCGCTCGCCGAGGCGGATCGGCGCCGGCGAGCTCAGGGCCAGCTCGGCGAACTCGCCGATGATGTTGATGCCGAGCTTCTCGGCCTGCTCCTCGAGAAAGGAGCCCGTGCCTGCGGCGCAGGCCTCGTTCATGGCGAAGTCCACGACGATGCCGTCCTGCAGGCTGATGAACTTGGAGTCCTGGCCGCCGATCTCGAAGATCGTGTCGACCTGCCGGCCGATCTTGCGGCCGATGTAGTCGGCGCCCGTCTTGTGGGCGGTGATCTCGTCGGTGATGATGTCCGCCCCGCAGAGCTCGCCGATGAGCTCGCGACCGGAACCGGTGGTGCCGACGCCAAGCAGGTTGAGCCGCGCGCCGAGCTCCTCGTAGATGTCCGTGAGGCCCTTGCTCACGACCTCCACCGGCCGCGCGTCCGTCTTGGTGTAGATCTCCTTGATGACGCGGCCCTCGGGGTCGATGAGCACGAGGTTGGTGGACACGGAGCCGATGTCGATGCCCATGTAGGCGTCGACGACCACGTCCGGGCCGGCGAACTCGAAGGGGTGCGCCATGTCGCGCAGCAGGACGACCTTGGCCATGGAGAGCGGCTCGGTCACCGGGAAGTCCGCGGCGGGCAGCCGGCTGGCGTCGAGCCCGCCGACGGCGGCGGAGCGGGCGTCCTCGTAGTCTGCCTCGATCAGGGCGGCGCCAATGGCTCCTACGGAGGCGTGGAACTCGGGCACGAAGAGGTCGTCGTCGTCGAGACTGAACGCCTCCTCGAGCGCCTGCACGGCTCCCTTGTTCGCGGCGACGCCGCCGATGAACGCGATCGGCGCCTCCACGACCTTGCCCTTGGCGATCGTGCCCTTGAAGTTCCGCATCACGGCGTCGCACAGCCCACGCAGCACCTCGGGCGGCTCGTAGCCCTTCTGCTGGGCGTGGATCATGTCCGACTTGGCGAACACGCTGCAGCGGCCGGCGATGCTGGCGGCCTTGCCGGCGTCGAGCACGATGTCGCCGACGTCCTCGATGTCGTACAGCAGACGGCTCGCCTGCTGGTCCATGAAGGACCCCGTCCCGGCCGCGCAATCGCCGTTCGTCTGGTAATCGGCGATGCCGGCGCAGCGCGCCTCCTCGCCGGCCTCGAGGCGGATGAACTTCGAGGTCTCGCCGCCCATCTCGAAAATGGTCCTGGTCCCGGGGTGCAAGGCCGAGATGCCGCGCGAGATGGCCTTGAACTCGTTCTCGAAGCTCGCCTCGAGGGCGTTGCCGATGAGCCTGCCGCCGGAACCGGTGACGCGCACGCCGGCGATCTTGCCTTCCGGAAGAACGTCGATCAGCTGGGCCACGAGCGTCTGCGTGGCCTCGCCCGGACTGCCCTTGATGCGCCGGTACTGGGTCACGAGCACGGGACGGCCCTCGACGGCGGTGAGCCCACCGTCGGGAGTCTGGAACAGCGCGGGATGGTCGGCGAGCAGCTTCGCGTACAGGTCGCGGTCGTCAGGCTCGCCGGCGAGCGCCGCCTTGAGGCTGATGCAGCCGATATCGATACCGAGAGATGTCATGGGTGGTTGACGCGTACCTCCTACGGGCGAAGCCCGCCTCGTCGACTGCCAACACTACCGTTCCCGCGCGAGGCTCGCAAGCCGCAGCGGAGTGTAACCAGACTAAACTACTCCTCTTTCTCGGTCAACGCTCGCACGCGGCCGGGGACGGACGCGGTTCGAGCGCCCGAGGCGCCTTGCAGCGGCTCATCCGGCCGTTTCGGCTCATCCGGCCGCGCCGGTGGTGGCCGGCTGCCGCCGGCGGCGGCGCGGGGAACGTCTCCCTCGTCCGCCGGCC
>CAIWHY010000039.1 GCA_903912585.1 uncultured Thermoleophilia bacterium
CGCGGCTTCGCCGCGCCCTCGCCGCCCGCCGCCCATGTCGCGCGGGTCTTGAGGCGCAGGTCAGGCCGCGCGCCTCCCGGCGTCTCCGGACTCCGAAGCCGTTCCGGTCTGCGGCGACCCGGCCGCGCGCATGCGGCTCTCGCCGGCGCGCTCCTCCTGGACGTCGGTCGAACTGGACCGCGCCTCTGCCTCCTCGCGGCCGCCGTGGGCGGCGAGGCCGTAGATGACCAGGAAGTCGAGCGTCATCAGCATCAGCGCCCACAGCGGATACGCCTGGGCGAAGAGCAACTGCCCGAGCGCGCTCAAGCCGGCGACGAAGACGCCGGTCCATCGCGCCGCCTGGCTTCCGCTCAGGACGTAGAGACCGCTGAGCAGCGCGGCGACGCCGAGTCCGAACGTGATCCAGCCCCACGCGCGCAGGTCGCTGAACACGAACACGGCGTTGCCGACGAAGAAGCTGGACTTGTACACGGCCATGAGGCCGTCGATGACGCCGAAGATGCCGGCGATGGTGAGGACGATGGCCGAGTACGCCACCCAGCCGCGCCCCGTTCGCGATCGAGGATCCATGATGGAACTCCTCTGTCGAGTTGTGCTTGCGTGTACGGCCGTAGCCGGACGCAAGATTAGTGCCCAGATTCGCACTAAAAGTCACCTGCTGCGTCTTCTTCTTGCGGCGTTCGTGTGCGCGGCGTGCGTCTTCGCGTTGCCCGGCAGGTACACGCCCATGCCCGCAGAATCCCTTGAGGCCGGGCACGAACGTGCCGACGTGGTCTGTAGCTAGCGGGAGCCGGGCATGGGCACGTCCAGAGACGAGAGACCGAAGCTCTTCCTGACGTTCAGCGAGGGAGACCTCCCGGTCGTCCGCCCCGTGGCGGCCAGCCTGAGGCTGAGCGGCGGTGGCCTCGCCCTCGACTACGCCGTGCTCCGCGAGCCGTTCGCCGCCGAGCCTTCCGACCTCATTCGCGCCAGCCTCGCTCTGCGCCTCAAGCATTCGGCCGCGGCGGTCTGCCTGATCGGCGCCGGCACCGCGGCCGACGAGTGGGTGCGCTGGACGCTGGCCGCCGCCAGCGAGCTGCGCCTGCCGCTGTTCGGCGCCTCCCTGGCGGGACCCCCGCCGGCCGACGCGCTCGCTCTCCTGGCCGGCCTGGGCGCCGAGATCGTCCCGCTGGACGGCGCCGTCATCGCGCACCGCCTGACGGGCGAGGTGCCACGGAACGCCGTCCGCGCCCGCTCCCACGAGCATCCGCTCTCCTTCGCCGTGCGCTTCATGCGGCTCCCGCTGCGCTGACCTCGCCGCGCCGAAGACGCCGCCCCGACTCCTCATCTGACTGCGCCTCGCCGACGTTCCCGCGCGCACCCATGCGGGTACGTTGAGGGCGCCATTGGACACGAGGAGGGCCCCATGACCACGATCCCCCAGGAGCTCCACGACATGCTCGCCGGCGGCCACAACGTCTGGGTCGCCACAGTAGGGCCGGACGGCACGCCCAACGTCTCCATCAAAGGCAGCGGCGCCCTGCTGGACGACGAGCACCTCTACTTCGCCGACATGTTCAGCCACAAGACGCGCGAGAACATCGAGCACGACTCGCGCGTGGCGGTCGGCATACACGACCCCGAGCGCAAGCTCGCGATGCAGGTCAAGGGCCGCGCCGAGCTGATCGATCACGGCGAGGTGTTCGACACGGTCAACGAGAAGCTCAAGGCGGTCAGCGAGCAGCTGCACCTACCGCCCATGAAGTACGTCGTGCGCATCACGGTCGAGTCGGTGTGGGACATGGGGCCGGGGCCGCACGCCGGTGAGGAACTGAAGTGACCGACGACGGACGGCCGTCCGTCGGCGCCGCCCTCGAGACGCAGATCGCTGCGAGAGATGCCGCGGCGGCGCCCCCAGGCTCCCGGCCCGCGGACGACCCGCCCGCGCTCGACCCGCCCGAGCTCGACCCCGACTGGTACGACGCCATCTCCGTGCGCCGGTCGCGCCGCCGGTACAGCGACCGCAAGGTCGCCGCGGCGGCGCTCGAGGCACTCACGGCCTTCACGGAGCGCTTCCGCCTCGCGCCGGGCGCGCGCGTCGCGCTGGTCGCGGACGGCGGCGACGTGTTCACCGGCCTGCTCGAGCGTTTCGGGGGCGCCTACGGGCGCGTCGAGGGCGCCCCGCTGACGGCGGCGTTCGTCGGCCCCAAGGACAGCGAATTGCAGATCGGCTACGTCGGCGAAGCGTTCGTGCTCGAGGCGACCCGCCTCGGCCTCGGCACCTGTTGGGTCGCCGGCATGTTCGACCGCAAGAGCGCCGCGAGCCTCGTCAAGCTCCACCGCGGCGAGCTCGTGTTCGCGGTGACGCCGGTGGGCCATCCGGTGGAGCAGAAGCGCGTGGTCGAACGCATGATGAGCACGGCCGTGCGCTCGGCGGCGCGCCGCCAGGTCGAGGAGATCGCGCCGCGGCTGATGCGCACAAGCGGGCACGGCCATCCCGCGTGGCCGGCCTGGGCGGTGACCGCCGTCGAGGCGGCCAGGCTCGCGCCTTCGGGCGCCAACAAACAGCCCTGGCGCTTCTCGATGGAGCACGACGCACTCGTCATGGGGCACGCGGACCGCACTGGCTGGACGGCACCCATCGACTTCGGCATCGCCATGCTGCACGTCGAGCTGGGCGCCGCGCGCGCAGGCGTGCACGGCGCCTGGGAGCGCCTCGAGGAGCCGCTCGTGGCGCGCTTCGTGCCGACGGTCTGAACAGACGGGATCGGGCAAGCGCCGCTACTGCGGCGGGTCGCACACACCGCACGGGCGGTAGCCGCCCGCCTTCGCGTCCTTGAGCTTGATCGCGGAGCGGCTCGTGGAGAGGTAGCGGCAGCCGCTGCGGTGATAGCACTCGCCGGTGGCGGTGATGTACACCATCGGATTGCCGCCGGACGACGCGCCGCCGGCGACCGCGGCTCCGGCCGACGCGCTGCCTCCTCCGCTGCTCGCCCCGCCGCTCGCCGAGCCGCCGCTCCCCGACCCCACGCCGCTGGTGACCGGCGCCGACGAGCGCGAGAACCCCCATGCCAGCGTGCCGCTGGCGGAGACGCTGAGCGTGATGGTGCCGTTCTTGAGCGTGTCGTAGACGCGCGCGCCGGCGGCGCGCAGGCGCGCGACCGTGGCGGCGGACGGGTGCCCGTAGGAGTTGTGGCCGACCTCGATGACCGCGAAGCGCGGGCGCGCCTGCGCGAGGAAGGCGGCCGTGGTGGAGTAGGCCGAGCCGTGGTGCGCCACCTTGAGCACGGCGAGCGGAGGACCGCGCGCCAGCTCCACGCCCACCGCAGCCTCGTTGGGCCCGGTGACGTCGCCGGTGAACAGGAAACGCTTGCCGCCGGCCTGCAGCAGGATGACGACGCTGTCGCTGTTGGGGTCGCCGGAGATTCCGGCGGGGCTGAGCACCTTGGCCGGCAGCGCCCCGAAGCGCAGCGAGGCGCCGCGGCGGACCTGCTGGACCACGGTGCCGGCGCGCGTGAAGGCCGCGGCGAGCGTGCTCTTGACCGGCCCGGCCACGTACGCGCGTCGCGGACGCAGGTCGTAGACGACGCTGATCAGGCCGCCGATGTGGTCGGCGTGCATGTGCGTGGCGACGACGGCGTCGAGGCGCTTTACGCCGAGCCGGCCGAGCGCCGACTCGACGGCATACGCGGCGCCCGACGGGCCGCCGTCGATGAGGCCGGTCCAGCTGCCGGACTTGACGATCTCGGCGTCGCCCTGGCCCACGTCGACGTAGACGATGCGCGCGGCGGCAGCGCCGGCCTGCGCGGTGGCGGCGGTGCTGGTCTGTGCGACGGCGATGACGACCGCCGCGGCCTTCTTGGGCGCCGGACGGGCGCTCCTGGTCGCCTTCGGCGTGACCGTGTGCGTCGGCGCGGACGACGAAGTGGACGATGGCGCGACGACCGGCTGCCCCGCGACGGAGGCGGCGGACCCGCCTCCCGGCGCGCCCGAGTTCGCGCCGCTCTGCGCGGCGGGCGTCGCCGCAGCGCCGCAGCCCCCGGCAAGCAGCACGACGAGGACCAGCAGCGACCTCGCGCCCGACGCTCTCGACTTGGACTTCAGTTCCACGGCGATCCCTCCACTCCCCATCATCGGCAGGCTATCACCCGGGCATGATGGAAGCGGCAGCGCGCTGGGTACAAGCCTCCCAAACGACGTTGGAGGACAAGTGCCCGACGAGCAGACCGGCGCGCAGACGATGGATGAGTACATCCGCGGCCTTCCCAAGGCCGAGCTGCACGTGCACATCGAAGGTACGCTCGAGAAGGACCTCATGTGCGCGCTCGGCGAGCGCAACGGCGTGACGCTGCCGGCGAGCTGCACCGACCCGGACGCGGAGGCGGCCTACCACTTCGACGACCTGCGGGCGTTCCTCGATCTCTACTACGAGGGCGTCGCCGTACTCGTCACCCGGCAGGACTTCTACGACCTCACCGCCGCCTACGTGCGGCGCGCCCACGCCGACGGCGCGCAGCACGTGGAACTCTTCTTCGACCCGCAGAGCCACGTGCCGCGCGGCGTGCCCTTCGGCGTGGTCGTGGAGGGCATCCGCGGCGCGCTCGTGGACGCCGAGCGGGAGCTCGGCGTCAGCTCGCACCTCATCATGTGCTTCCTGCGCGACCAGAGCCCGGCGGGCGCGATGGTCACGCTCGAGGCGGCGCGGCCCTACCGGCACGTCATCGCCGGCGTGGGCCTCGACTCGGCAGAAGCCGGGCACCCGCCGCGCGAGTTCGCGGACGTCTTCCGCGTGGCACGCGAGGCCGGCTTTCTGACCGTGGCGCACGCCGGCGAGGAGGGGCCCGCCGAGTACGTCACGGAGGCCCTCGACCTCCTGCACGTGGCGCGCATCGACCACGGCGTGCGCGCCGCCGACGACCCGGCCCTGGTGCAGCGCCTGGCGCGCGAGCGCATCCCGCTCACGATGTGCCCGCTCAGCAACCAGGAACTGCAGGTCACGCCGGACCTCGCGCAGCACCCGCTCAAGCGGCTGCTCGACGCCGGCGTCGTCGTCACCGCGAACTCGGACGATCCGGCGTACTTCGGCGGCTACCTGGCCGCGAACTACGCCGCCGCGCAGCGCGCGCTCTGCCTCTCGCGCGCGGACCTCGCGGCCCTCGCGCGCAACTCCATCACTGCCTCGTGGCTTCCGCAGGCACGGCGGGTCCGCCTCCTGCACGAACTCGACCGCTACATCCGCGCGCGCAGCTGAGCCGCTCGCGGCACGAGA
>CAIWHY010000040.1 GCA_903912585.1 uncultured Thermoleophilia bacterium
CGCCCCGAGGGGCGCCGGCGGCGCTCGCTGCGCATGGGGCGCCGCCGTCGCCTCGAGCGGGCCGATGGCTGCTGTGCTAGTCGGTGCCTTCGATGCCGCCGAAGGGCTCGCCCACGAACGGCAGCTCCGGCAGCTCCGGCAACTCGCGGAGCCACTCCAGGAGCGCCGCGGTGACGGCAGCGGTGACGCCGACGGCGACGTCGGCCGCGGACGGGCCCATGGCGTCAAAGCGGGCGCTCAGGAGGCGGAGGCTCGCCGCTGACGCGGGGCACGACGCGCCGGCAGGTGTCTCCGGCAGAGCGATGAGCCAGAGGAGCTGCTCGTCGACGGTGACGATGGCGCGTGGACGCGGCATGGCGGCCCCCTGTGCTGCGAGGATGACGGGCACTGCGAACGCCGCCGCCGGGGCGCGGCGGGGAGGTCTGCAGCGACCGGATCGCCTGCGGCGCCGGGAGTGCCGGCGCGCGCCGGCCGGCGGCGACGTTCGCGACCGAGTGTAGCCGCCGGAACGGACGGATGTGCGTGCCGCCGCCGCTCCGCGTTTGGGCTTGCGCCCGCCCGGTGAGAATCCCGCATCACATCTACCGGGACAGTGGAGGGATCGTCATGGCGGAGAGCGTCTACAAGGTGGTCGAGGTCGTCGGCAGCAGCACCGAGTCGTGGGAGAAGGCCGCGAAGGCCGCCGTCGACCGCACGGCCTCGAGCATCGAGGACCTGCGCGTGGCGGAGATCGTGGAGCTGGACATGAAGCTCGAGGCGAATCACGTCGTCGCCTACCGGGCCAGGGTCAAGATCTCGTTCAAGGTGCACGAGATCAGCTCCTAAGGGCGTCCGCCGGAGGCGCCGCCGGGCCGGCGCGGCAGATGGTAGGCTTGAGCCATGCCTGTGTACGAATTCACCTGCGCTGACTGCGGCGAGACCTTCGAGATCATCTCGTCGCTGGCCGACCGCGACGAGAAGGCCGTGTGCCCGGCGTGCAGCGGCCTCGACGTCAAGCCGGTGTTCAGCTCTGTGAGCCTCGGCGGTTCGCGGAGCAGCGTGAACCCGGGAGTGTTCGTGCGGCCCAATGCGCCGGGCGCGAAGCCGTACCACAGGGAACGCTGATCCTCATGAGGGGCCGGGCCGCCGGCGCTGCGTCGCGGCCCGGCCCTTCTGCGCTGCGGCGGTAGGATAGGCCCGCCATGCGCCTGATCCCGCCCACGATCTCTCTCGAGAAGCCCAACGACGGCGAGTTCCTCTTGTTCAAGCGGCTCGCCGCGGACACGGCGCACGCCGACTGGACCGTCCTGCACTCGCTCGACATCGCCGACCCGGCCGCGCGGCTGGCGGCCGAGATCGACTTCCTCGTCGTCGTGCCGGGCAAGGGTGTCCTTGTGGTCGAGGTCAAGGGCGCGCACTCGCTGCGCCGCAAGGAAGGCCTCTGGTTCTACGGCGGCGAGCGCGCGCCGGACGGGCGCGGCCCGTTCAAGCAGGCGGCCGACTCGATGCACAGCCTGCGCAGCCATCTGGTCAAGGGCAGTCGCGGCCTCGAGAGAGTGGTGTTCTGGTCGGTCGTGTGCTTCCCGTTCGTCGATTTCCCGGAGACCTCGGAGGAGTGGTTCCCATGGCAGGTGATCGATCGCCGGGCGCTGGCGTCGCGCGCCTTGCCCGAGCTCCTCGAGGGAACGCTCGACCGCGCTCGCGACCGCCTCGTCCAGCGCGGCGCGCCGTGGTTCCATCCCGAGCGTGAGGAGCCGAGCGTCGCCCAGTGCGGCGAGATCGTGCGGCAACTGCGTGGCGACTTCGAGCTCTTCGAGAGTCCGCGGGCGCGGATGGAGCGTGTGAACGTCGAGGTCCGCAGATACACGGAAGAGCAGTTCGAGGCGCTCGACGCTATCGAGGCGAACCCGCGCATCGTCTTCGACGGACCCGCCGGCACGGGCAAGACGCTGCTCGCCATCGAGACGGCGCGCAGGGCCGTGTCGGCCGGCAAGAGGGTGCTCTTCGCGTGCTTCAACCGCCCGCTCGGCCGCTGGCTGCAGGAGGAGACGCTGGCGCTGGCGCCGTCCGCCATGGGCAGGCCGGGGGTGACGGCGCGCACGCTGCACGAGCACATGCGGCTGCTCGCCGGCGTCCAGCCGACGCCCCAGCAGGCCTGCAGTCAGGCGTTCTGGCAGGAGGAACTGCCGGAGCTCGGCGAGATGGCACTGCTGGAGCGCATCGAGAAGGCGACACGGGACGGCGGCCGCTCGCGCTTCGTCTACGATGAGCTGGTCCTCGACGAGGCCCAGGACATGCTGCGGCCAAGCTACCTCGACTTCCTCGACGCGAGCCTCAAGGGTGGTCTCCGGAGGGGCACCTGGCGCTTCTTCGGCGACTTCGAGTACCAGCGGATCTACGACTCGGCGGTCCTCCCGGTCGCGGAGTCCCTCGCCAGTCGCGGCCTGGACGCTTTTCGCTACGGCTTGCGCGTCAATTGCCGCAACACGCCGGAGGTGGCTGAGCTCGCGGTCCGCCTGGGCGGCATGCGCCCGGGCTACAAGCGTGTGCGGCGCTCGGGCGACGAGAACGCCCCGGTGGTGCGCTACTGGCGCGACGCCGAGCGGCAGCGCGTCCTCCTCGCGGAGGCGCTCGCCGAGCTCGTGCAGGCCGGGTTCGCCGGCGCCGACGTCGCCGTGATAGGCCCGGCCGGCGACGACGAGTGCGTCGCCGGAAGTCTGCACGACCCCCCGTGGAGCGGCCGGCTCGAGCCGCTGGTGCGCGAGGCGCGCTTCCTAGACGGCGACGAGGCGGCGGCGGCCGGCGTCGTCCCCGAAGGGGACTGGCCGGCCGCCTGCATCCCCTCCGACCTCGACGCCGTCGACTTCGACTCGCGCCGGACCCGCTATTGCAGCATCTACCGGTTCAAGGGTCTGGAGGCGCCCGCGGTGATCGTCACCGACGTGACGGACCTCGACGACCCGGCCGCCCGGTCGCTGCTGTACGTGGGCTGCACGCGTGCTCTGCACAGGCTGGTCATCCTGGCGCACGAGTCTCTGCGTGGCCGGCTCTGATCTGGGTCGGCGCCGGCGCGTCCCCCGGCGCGTCCCCCGCCTCCGGCACGGCCTCCGGATAGAGCAGCTCGATCTCGGCGAGCCGCTCGCCGAGGCGCTCGCCGGACCGCGTGCCCGGGGCGGACGCCGCTTCCCGTCCGCGCTCTGCTTCGTCCAGCCGGGCTTTGAGGCTCTCGTACTCGCCGGCCCTGGGCGCCTCCACCAGCTCGCGCAGGAACGGGTGGCGGTAGGGAAGCGAGGTGTCCAGGGTGAGCAGCACCGAGTCGCGGCCGCGGGTGACCCCGACGTATACGACGCGCCGCTCCTCCTCGATCGCGCCGTGCTCCCAGCGCGTGACGTCGCAGTCGTAGTCGGGGATGACGACGGCGTCGTACTCTCGCCCCTTGGCCGCGTGGATCGTCCCGATCACGACGCGGTCCTCGCTCCCTTCCTCGCGGTCGAGCGTGTCCCCGGCCATGCCGGCGCCGGCCTCCTCGTCGGCCAGGAGCCTGCTCCAGGCGCTCAGGAACGCGCCGGGATCCGCGATCGTCTCCGCGACGACGAGCAGGCCGTCGAAAATTCGCAGCGGGTCCTCGCCGCCGCCGCTGCCGTCGTGGCCGCCGGCGCCATCGCGCTGACCGGCGCCGCCGTCCCCGCCGGCGCCGCGCGCGGACGCGTCCCGCCACCAGTCCTCGAGCCCGAACGCGTCGACCGTCGACCACACCAGGTCGCCGGACGTGAGACCGGCCTGTCCGCTGAGGCTCGCGCCCAGCAGTTCGACCGCCGCCGCCAGCTCCGTGAGGGGGCGCGGCCCGGCCGTAGGCTCGGCCGCGGCCAGCGCCGTCAGCCGCACCCACGGGCACCGCGCGAGGGCGATGTCGTCGGCGAGCGCGTCGCGCAGGTACCGGTTGGGGCGGTTGAGCAGCAGGCGGAGCTGATCGCCGCTCGCCTCGGCGGGACGGAGGGCGAGATCGATGTAGGCGCGCAACAGGCGAGCGGCCGGATGCGTGAACAGGCGGTAGCCGAGCGCCGGAGTGCGCGGCACGCCGCCCTCGTCCAGAGCCAGCGCGACGCAGAGCTGCTGGGAGCGGTAGCGGCAGAGGACGGCGAGGTCCCGCCAGGAGCAGTCGAGGCGGGCGCGCTCGGCGCGCAGGAAGGCACACACGGCGGCGCCGCGCTCGGGCCAGGCGGGCGCCCCGAAGAAGCGCACGGCGCCCGCCGGTGCGCCCTCGCGGGGCCGCACGTCCTTGACTTCGCGCACGACGTTGTTGGCGACGAGGCGGGCCGCCGACTCGACCACGGCCCGCGAGCAGCGGTAGTTGGTGCCGAGCGTGTAGGTCGCCGACCAAGGCGCCGGCGGCATGCGCTCGTGGAAGCCGAGGATGCCGCGGGGGTCGGCGAACCGCCAGCCGTAGATGAGCTGGTCGTCGTCCCCGACCACGAACACGTCCCTGGTGGGCCGCGAGAGAAGGTCGACCAGCGCGAGCTGCGCGCCGTTGAGGTCCTGGAACTCGTCGACGAGGACGTGGTCGAAGCGCGCCTCCACGAAGGCGCGGTGGCCGGCGTCGGCGAGCATGTCCACGACCGCGAGGTAGATCTGGTCGTCGAACGACTGCTCCCCTGCCACCGCCTGAAGCCGCGCGTAGCGCCGGTGGACCGGCGCGAAGGGCACGTCGAGGACCGGCCGTGCGCCGAGCGACTCGATGCGCACGCTCACGTCCGCGGGGTCCTCGAGCCCAGCGCGGACCCGCGCCAGGCCGGCGAGGAAGGCGCCCACAGGGTCGCTGCCCCGGGCCGGGCGAAGCTCCGCGAGGCCGGCGCCGGCGGCCTCCATGGCGCCGCGCATGAGCTCGCGCTGGCCACGCCCGTCTGTAAGGCGCACGCGGGCGCCGGCGACTTCGCGCTGGTAGCGGGAGCCGAAGGCGTTGAACGTCGCACAGTGGACGGCCGGCGGCCGCCCCCCGCGGCGCTCGCACAGGCGGCGCGTGGTGGCGATGCCGGCCGCGGCCAGGCGCTCCTCGAGCTGCTCCGCGGCCTTGCGGTTGAACGCGAGGAGCAGGATCCCGCCCGGATCGGCCCCGCGTGCCACAAGCTCGATGACGCGGCTGACGAGCGTCTTGGTCTTGCCCGAACCGGCCGGCGCGAGGACGCGCGCCGGCCCGGCGGCGTGCTCCACGGCGGCGCGCTGGGCGGCATCGAGGCGCTGGCCTCCTTCGGCCGGATCGCGAGCGGGCGCGGCACTGGTCGCGGGCGAAGGCCCGGCGGGGGCGGACGCGCGCGCGGATCCGGCCGACGGCGGACGCAGGCCGGAAAGGAGCGCGCCGATGTCCTCCAGGTCCAAGGCGGCGCCGTCGCCCGGCGCGAGCGCGCGCGGAGCGAAGACGTCGGGGGCGAACGGCCAGGCGACGCAGTAGGGCGCCCCGCTCGCGACCAGCGGGTGGACGAACTGGAGCAGGACGCTGGTCGCCTGGGCGCGCAGCTCCTCCTCGCCGTCTCGCCACAACCAGAGACCGGCACGCCCGCGTGGCGCGTGCGGCGGAGCCGTCCACGCGCGCTCGTGCGCGAAACGCACGCCGGGATGTGCCGCCGCGAGGAGCGCCTTGACCTGCCGGCGCCCCTCGACGCCGAAGATCTGCAGTCGGGGGCCGCCCGGGAGCCGCGGGCCGAAGCCGGGTGAGAAGGCGGCGCTGCGGGTGTCCGGACGCTGCGGCGGCA
>CAIWHY010000041.1 GCA_903912585.1 uncultured Thermoleophilia bacterium
GGAAACCCCACGAGACCGAGAAGCGGCCGGCGGCGACCCAGGTGAAGGCGTTCCAGACGAAGACGGAGTGCTGGTGCGTGAAGGCCCAGGCGAAGACGTAGATCGAGAGCGCCGCGGAGACGGTGACGAGCGCCACCGGCAGGATGTGCGCCTTCGTCTTGAAGTGGCGCTTGCCGAGGAGCAGCGTGATCAGGAACCCGGCCAGCGGCAGCAGCGGGATGAGCGCGACGGCGATCTTCATGGATTGGGTTCCCCCCACGAGCCCTCCTGCTCAGCCCTTGAGCTGGTCGTACTGGTCGGCTTGGACGGTGCGCTTGTTGCGATAGTTGGCGATCACGATGGCCAGGCCCACGGTCACCTCGGCGGCGGCCAGCGTGATGATGAACAGCGAGAAGAGCGTGCCGGCGCCGGGCGCGCCCACGCGGAACTGGGCGGTGGCGACGAGCGCGATGTTGACCGCGTTGAGCATGAGCTCGAGGCACATCACGACGACGATCACGTTGCGGCGCGCGAGCACGCCGAACGCGCCGATGCAGAAGAGCATGACGGCGAGGAGGAGCCACCAGGAGAGCGCGTTCACGACCTCTCCTCTTCTTTGCGCGCCAGGACGATGGCGCCGATCATCGCCGCGACCAGCACGAGCGAGATGAGCTCGAACGGGAAGACGTAGCGGTTGAAGAGCAGCGCCGAGAGCTGGTGGAGGCCCGGCGTGAGCGCCTTGTCGCCGACGTGCAGGACCTGGCCCGACACGAGGACGACGCTCACCACGGCGGCGACGGCGATCGCCAGGGGCGCCGCGAACACGGTCTGTTTGTTGAAGAACTGGTCGCGCGCGCCCTCCTGCACCTCCGTGAGCATGATCGCGAAGATCACGACGATGGAGATGGCGCCGACGTAGACCAGCACCTGCACGACGGCGACGAGCGGCGCGCTCAGCGCCGCATAGGCGAAGGCGACGCCGAGGAAGCAGAACACCATCGAGACGGCGGAGTACATGACCTTCTTGAAGGCGACGACGCCGAGCCCGCAGACAAGGATCCAGAAGGCGAGGATGAAGAAGATCCAGGGGTGGAAGTCGCCGCCCGGCATCAGCCTCGCTCCTCCGGCTCGTCGAGCGCGATGGGATCGTCCTTGATGGGCTCCCACGTCCAGCCCTTGCCGAGCACTGAGTCGCGCACGTGCGGCACGAGGTCGGTGACGGTCTCGCGCAGCGGGTCGACCGGGCGCGGCTCGCGCACGTACAGCGACTCGCGCGCCATGGTCGTGCGGTTGTAGCCGGCGAGCTCGAAGAAGTCGCTCTGCTCGAGGGCGTCGTAGGGGCAGACCTCGACGCACTCGCCGCAGAAGATGCAGCGGCTCTCGTCGAGGTCGTAGCTCGCCAGCAGGCGCGGGTTGGTCTCGATGGCGCCGGTGGGACACGTCTCGGCGCACTTGCCGCAGGAGACGCAGCCGACCATCTGCAGCGGCATGTTGTCCGCGGTCGACACGATGGTGTCGTAGCCGCGGCCCATGTTGTCGTAGCAGCTCGCCCCGACTTCCATGCGGCAGACGCGCACGCAGCGGCCGCAGTTGATGCAGCGGTTGGGCTCGCGCATGATGAAGTCGTGGCGGAAGTCGGCCGCGTAGTCGTGCGCCTCGCCGCCGTGGAAGCGGTTCTTGAAGACCTCGTAGTCGATGCTGTAGCGCTGCAGGTCGCACTTGCCGTTGGCCGGGCAGTAGCAGTCCAGGCACAGCTCGGCCCCGCGCACGGCCTCTTCTTCGCTGAAACCGAGCTCGATCTGCTCGAAGTTGGCCTTGCGCGCCTCGGGGGCGCGCTTGGGCATCTCGGCCGGCGGGCTCGGGTGGGTCACGTCGGTCGTCATGTCGATGAAGACCGGCGGGATCTCGGCCATGCGCGCGATGCGCGGGTCGAGATCCGTGCGCGCGTCGAGCGCGCCGATGAACGGCTGCGCCTTGAGCTCGGCGAGCGACTGGCCCACCTCGGCCATGTCCGCGCCGCGCAGGTAGGCGTCCATGCTCCAGGCGGCTTTCTTGCCCTGCGCGACCGCCTGGATCACGGTCTGCGCCCCCAGCACGGCGTCGCCGCCGGCGAACACGCGGGGGTCGTCGGTCT
Source organism: uncultured Thermoleophilia bacterium (assembly GCA_903912585.1). Classification (GTDB taxonomy): domain Bacteria; phylum Actinomycetota; class Thermoleophilia; order UBA2241; family UBA2241; genus CAIXSE01. The sequence continues at coordinate 2,114 of CAIWHY010000041.1, forward strand.
GGAAGGTCCAGTCGTCGACCTCGATGGTGCGCCACTTGGTGCGCTTGACGCCCTGTTCCTCGCTGGTGCCGTCGAGCTTGGGGTACTGGCCGATGGCGGTGATGATCTGGTCGCACTCGACGACGAATTCAGAGCCCTCGATGGGCACCGGGCGGCGACGGCCGGAGGCGTCGGGCTCGCCGAGCTCCATGCGCAGCATCTCGATGCCGGTGACCTTGTTGGCGGCGTCGGTGACCACTTTGACGGGAGCGCACAGCAGCTCGAGCTTGACGCCCTCCTCCTCGGCCTCGTCGACCTCGGTGTGGTGCGCCGGCATCTCCTTGCGCGAGCGGCGGTAGAGGCAGGTGACCTCTTTGGCGCCCTTGCGCACGCTGGTGCGGCAGGCGTCCATGGCGGTGAAGCCGCCGCCGATGACGGTGACCTTCTCGCCGACGTGCACGGCGCCGTGGATCTCGAGGTCGCCGAGGAACTCGACCGCCGTGGTCACGCCCTCGGCGTCTTCGCCGGGGCAGCCCATGTCGTTGGAGTTGAAGGCGCCGAGCGCAAGGAAGACGGCGTCGTAGCCCTCGTCGAAGAGGTCTTCGAGCTGGTAGTCCACGCCGAGGCGGCTGTTGACCTGGATCTCGACGCCCATGCGCCAGAGCACGTTGATCTCCTTGTCGAGGAGGTCGCGCGGCAGGCGGTAGCTGGGGATGCCGTAGCGGAGCATGCCGCCGGGCTTGGGCAGGGCCTCGTAGATGCGCACCGAGTGCCCCTCGAGCCGGGCGTAGAAGGCGGCGGCGAGGCCGGCGGGCCCGCCGCCCACGATGGCGAGGCGCTTGCCGGAGTCCGGCTTGGGCTCGACCGGCAGCAGCAGCTCGCCCGTCTGCTCCTCGTCGATGGTCTGGTCGGCCATGAAGCGGTGCAGCTGGCAGATGGTGATGGGGTGCTCCACGAGCTGGCGGCGGCACGGACCCTCGCAGGGCCGCGGGCAGACGCGCCCGAGCACGGCCGGGAACGGCAGGTCCTCGCGCAGCTTGCGCACGCCGTTCTTGTAGTCCTTGTGCGCGATGTAGTCGAGGAACTGCGGGATCTTGATGTGCGTGGGGCAGGCGTCGCGGCAGGGCGGCGTGCAGAAAGAGTTGTGGTCGCTGAGCAGGAGCTCGAGGTAGAGGTGCCGCATGGCGCGCACCTTGTCGGTGTTGGTGCGCACGACCATGCCGTCGGAGACGGCGGCGGAGCAGCTGGGCAGCATCTTGCGCGCGCCCTCGACCTCGACGATGCACATGCGGCAGGCGGCCGTGGCCGGCAGCCTGGGCTCGTAGCACAGCGTCGGGATGTGGATACCGAGGCGCTGCGCGGCCTCGAGGATCGTGTCGCCGTGGTCGCAGGCCACTTCCTGGCCGTCGATGGTGACGGTCACCTGGTCCGGGCGCGCCGGGGCGCGCGTGATGTCGTCTGCGGTAGTCGCCATGAGTCCTCTACGCGTCCGTGCCCGTGACCGCCGCCGGCTGCTCGATGCCCGAGCGCACCTTGACGGCGTCGAACTTGCACACCTGGCGGCAGGTGTCGCACTTGATGCAGTTGCTCGCGTCGATCACGTAGGGCTGCTTGCGCTCGCCGCTGATGCATTCGGTCGGGCACTTCTTGGCGCAGAGCATGCAGCCGGTGCAGGCCTCGGCGTCGATGTAGTACGTGATCAGCGCCTTGCACCTGCCGGCCGGGCAGCGCTTCTCGTTGACGTGCGCCTCGTACTCCTCGCGGAAGTACTTGATGGTCGTGAGCACCGGGTTCGGCGCCGTGCCGCCGAGGGCGCACAGCGTGCCGTCGACGATGTAGTGGCTGAGCTCTTCGAGGAGCTCGATGTCGCCCTGCTGTCCGTCGCCGGCGATGATGCGGTCGAGCGTCTCGAGCATGCGCTTGGTGCCGAGGCGGCAGGGCACGCACTTGCCGCAGGACTCCTTCTGCGTGAAGTCGAGGAAGAAGCGCGCGAGGTCGACCATGCAGGTCTCGTCGTCGACCACGACCATGCCGCCGGAGCCGACGATGGCGCCGGTCGCGGCGAGGCTCTCGTAGTCGACCGGCGTGTCCAGGAGGCTCGCCGGGATGCAGCCGCCGGACGGGCCGCCGAGCTGCACGGCCTTGAACTGGCGGCCGTTCTTGATGCCGCCGCCGACGTCGAAGATGAGGTGCCGCAGGCTCGTGCCCATGGGCACCTCGACGAGGCCGCCGTTGACGACCTTGCCGGCGAGGCTGAAAGCCTTGGTGCCGCGGCA
>CAIWHY010000042.1 GCA_903912585.1 uncultured Thermoleophilia bacterium
AGCTCGCGATCAGCTCGGACGAGACCGGTGTGTCGTTGACGAGGACGACGTCCACGAGCCCCTCGAGGCCGTGGCGGTGAAGGGCGTCGAGGTGGTCGGCGGCGGTGTAGCCGTCCGTCTCGCCGGCCTGGGTCATGACGTTGCAGACGTAGATGACCCAGGCGCGCGTCTCCTTGATCGCGTCGCGCACCTCGGGGATGAGCAGGTTCGGGATGATGCTCGTGTAGAGGCTGCCCGGCCCCAGCAAGACGACGTCGGCGCGGCGCAGTGCCGAGAGCGCCTGCGGCAGCGCCGGCGGTGCCGGCGGCGTGATCCAGACGTGCCACGGCAGGCGCTCCGCCGCGGTGATGGTGCTCTCGCCGCTCACCTGCCCGCCGCCCTCGAGCTCGGCGTGCAGCACGATGTCGGCGAGCGTCGAGGGCAGCACGCGGCCGCGCACCTTGAGCACGTGCGTCGACTCCTGCACGGCGAGCTCGAAGTCGCCGGTGACCTCGGCGAGCGCGGCCATGAACAGGTTGCCGAAGCTGTGGCCCTGCAGGCCGCCGCCGGCCGGGAAGCGGTATTGGAAGAGGCGGCTCATCATCGATTCGTCGTCGGCCAGGGCGACGAGGCAGTTGCGCAGGTCGCCCGGCGGCGGCATGCCCATGTCGCGGCGCAGGGCGCCGGAGCTGCCGCCGTCGTCGGCCATCGTCACGACGGCCGTGAGGTTGCTGGTGTGCGTCTTGAGGCCGCGCAGAAGGGCGGCGAGCCCGTTGCCCCCGCCGACCGCCACCACGCGCGTCCCGCGCGCCAGCCGGCCGGCCTCGCGGATCTCGGCCACCGTCTCCGGGCTCGTCCTCTGGAAGAGCCAGGCGCGGTGCGCGCCGACGTAGGCCATCAGCGCGCCGAGCACGACGCAGTCGATCGCCAGCAGGGCGGCGGCGTAGTGGCGCCCGTGCAGCCAGCTCAGGCCGAGGCCCTTGAGCAGGTCCGGCGACCAGAGCTCGCCGACGGTGAAGATCGCCGCGGCCATCATGAGCGCCGCGCCCGCGAAGGCGAGCAGGATCCAGCGCTTGATCCCGAGGCCGGGATACAGCCACTCAAGGGAGTGCCTCATTAGTCCCTCGTCAGGTCTCTGTGGCGGACGATCGTGTAGTAGCCCTGCTTCTCGTAGCGCTCGCCGATCAGCTGCGCGATGGCCACGGAGCGGTGGCGCCCGCCGGTGCAGCCGACGCCGATCGTGAGGTGCGCCTTGCCCTCGGCGGCGTAGCGCGGGAACAGGAAGTCGAGCAGCGGGAACAGGCGCTCGAGGTACTCCGCGGTGCCGGGCGACTGGAGCACGAAGTCGCGGACCTCGACGTCCAGGCCGGTGAGCGGCCGCAGGCGCAGGTCGTAGTGCGGGTTCGGCAAGAAGCGCACGTCGAACAGCAGATCGGCGTCGATGGGGATGCCGTACTTGTAGCCGAACGAGACGACCGCGAAGACGATGTTGGTGCGGCGCGTGTGGTTGATGAGGTCCTCGTTGAGGCGCGCCTTGAGCTGGTGGATCGAGGTGTCGCTGGTGTCGATCACCATGGTGGCGCGCTCGCGCAGCCCGGCGAGCAGGCGGCGCTCGTTGCGGATGCCGTCGACGACGGTGCCGCCGGCGGCGAGCGGGTGCCGGCGGCGCGTCTCCTTGAAGCGCCGCACGAGCGCCTCGTTGGACGCTTCGAGGAACACGAGCGTGTACTCCACCCCGCGCTCGTGCAGCTCGTCCAGCAACTGCTCGAGCCGGCCGAAGTACTCGCCGCCGCGCGCGTCGCTGACGACGGCGACCCGGTCGACCTTGCTGCCCTCGCGGCGGAAGAGGTCGACAAGCGTCGGCACAAGCTCCGGCGGCAGGTTGTCGACGCAGAACCAGCCGGCGTCCTCGAACGAGTCCATGGCCTGCGACTTCCCGGCGCCGGAGAGGCCGGTGATGATCACGAACTGGAGGGCTTCGGGCGTCTCGCTCACGACGCCGCCCTCGCCGGCCGGTCGGCCGCCGGAGTGCGCCCGGCAGCGGCCGCGG
>CAIWHY010000043.1 GCA_903912585.1 uncultured Thermoleophilia bacterium
GCGCTCTCGCGACCTTCCGCCTCGCCCCCACGCTGCTCGCCGGCACCGCACCCAGCTGGCTCGGCCCGCTGCTCACCGTGCTCGGCGTGCTCATCGTGGTGCTCACGGTCGCCGCCGGCCTGATCTGGTACGAGCGCCGGCTGCTGAGCCTGTTCCAGGACCGCCACGGGCCCAACCGCGTCGGCCCGGCCGGCCTCCTCCAGGTGCTGGCCGACACCTTCAAGATCCTCTTCAAGGAGGACTGGGTCCCGCCGTTCGCCGACAAGCGCGTGTTCGTCGTCGCGCCGGCGATCGTGCTGATGACGGCGCTGCTCTCGTTCATGGTCGTACCGGTGGCGAGCGGCGTCGTCGTCGCAGACGTCAACATCGGCCTGCTCTTCGTGCTCGGGATGTCGTCGCTGGCCGTGTACAGCGTGGTGCTCGCCGGCTGGGCGTCGCACAGCAAGTACTCGCTCGTCGGCGGCCTGCGCGCCGCCGCGCAGATGGTGAGCTACGAGGTGTTCATGGGCCTTTCGCTGGTCGGCGTGGTACTCATGGCGGGCTCGTTCGACCTGTCGCGCATCGTCGCGGCCCAGCACGGCCTCTGGTACGTGGTGCCGCAGTTTTTCGGCTTCGTCGTGTTCCTTGTGGCCGGGTTCGCCGAGACGCGCCGCATCCCGTTCGACATCCCGGAGGCCGACAGTGAGCTCGTGGCCGGCTACCACACCGAGTACTCGGGCATGAAGTTCGGCCTCTTCATGGTCGGCGAGTACGTCGCCATCACGCTCGTCTCGGCGCTCATCGCGACGCTGTTCTTCGGCGGCTGGCTGGGGCCGTGGCTGCCGGGCCTCGTGTGGTTCCTGCTCAAGACGCTGCTCTTCATCAGCTTCTTCATCCTCGCGCGCGCCACGGTCCCGCGGCCGCGCTACGACCAGCTCATGCAGCTCGGGTGGAAGGCCATGCTCCCGCTGAGCCTCGTCAACCTGCTCGTGACCGGCGCCATCGTCGTGGCACACCACTAGAGGAGAGATGAGCGCACACGCCGATATGAGCGCACCCGCCGACGGCCATCCGCCGCTCACCACGGACGTGGTGACGGCCGGGCGCCTCGCGCGGCGCGGCCAGTCTCTGGCGCCGCGCGTCTACCGCACGGTCGCCAGCACGCTGCACGGCATCGGCGTGGTGTTCGCGCACGCCTGGCACCGGCGCGACACGGTCCAGTATCCGGAGGAGATGGTCTACCTGCCGCCGCGCTATCGCGGCCGCATCGTGCTCTCCCGGGATCCGGCCGGCGAGGAGCGCTGCGTCGCCTGTTACCTGTGCTCGGTGGCCTGCCCCGTGGACTGCATCTCCCTGCAGGCTGCCACCGACGAACACAGGCGCCGCTACCCGGCGTGGTTCCGCATCAACTTCTCGCGCTGCATATTCTGCGGCTTCTGCGAGGACGCGTGCCCCACCTATGCCATCCAGCTCACGCCCGACGTGGAGATGAGCGAGTACGACCGCGCCAACATGGTCTACGAGAAGGAGGACCTGCTCATCTCGGGGCCCGGCAAGTACCACGACTACGACTTCTACCGGGTCGCCGGCCTCGCCGTCGGCGGCAAGGACAAGGGCGAGGCCGAGCGCGAGGCCCCGCCGCGAGACGTCCGCGACCTCCTGCCGTGACGGCCGGACTGCGGACATGACCACTCTGTTCTACATCGCCGGCGCGGTCGCCATCATCGCCACGATCATGGTGGTCACGCGCTCGCAGCTGGTGCACGCGCTGCTGTACCTGGTGATCTCGCTGTTCGCCGTGGCCGTCGTCTTCTTCACGCTTGGGGCGCCGTTCGACGCCGCGCTCGAGGTGATCGTGTACGCCGGCGCCATCATGATGCTCTTCGTCTTCGCCGTGATGCTGCTCGACGTGCGCGCCCAGAAGCCGCCGCGGATGCCGCGGAGCGCCTGGGCCGGGCCGGTGATCCTGATCGCCGTGCTGCTCGCCGAGCTCGTCTACGGCATCACGCTGCACGATCATGCCCTTGCGGGCGGCAGCGTCGGCCCGACGCAGGTGAGCGCCGCGCTCTTCGGGCCCTACGTGCTCGGCGTCGAGCTGGCCTCGATGCTGCTGCTGGCAGCGCTCATCGGCGCGCGCCACGTCGCCGCCGAGCCGACCGGCGCGGCCGCGGGCGAAGCCGATGCGGGCACCACCGGCCCGGAGGAAGCGCCCGAGGTACCGCCGGCGCCGGAAGGGGTCCAGGGCTGATGGCCACGGTGTCCCTCAACAGCGGGCTCATCCTGGCGGCCATTCTCTTCGTGATCGGCTTCGTCGGCCTCATCACGCGCCGCAACCTCATCGTCGTGCTGGCATGCATCGAGATCATGCTCAACGCCGCCGGCCTGGCGTTCGTCGTCGCCGGCGCACGCTGGGGCCGCGCCGACGGCCAGGTGATGTTCCTCTTCGTCCTGGCCATGGCCGCGGCCGAGGTCGCCGTTGGTCTGGCGCTGGCGATCCGCTTCCGCCAGGCGCTCGGCCGGCTCGACATCGACGCAGCCGACGAGATGAGGGGCTAGGGGATGATGCACCTTCTCTGGCTCATCCCCGCCCTGCCGCTCGCCGGCTTCGTCCTGCTCACGCTGCTGAACCGGCGCCTCAGCCGCACCGCCGCCGCCGTCATCGGCGCCGGCTCGGTCGGCCTCGCCGCGCTCGTCGCCATCGCCGTCTCGGCGAGCTTCATGCTCTCGCCGCCGGCGGGCCACCACTTCCACCAGGTCTTGTGGACGTGGTTCGACACCGGCGGCCTGCGCCCGCAGGTCGCCTTCTACCTCGACGCGATGACGGTGATCTTCATCCTCGTCATCACGTTCGTCGGGTTCCTCATCCACCTGTACTCGACCGAGTTCATGGAGCACGACGAGGGCTTCACGCGCTTCTTCATGTACATGAACCTCTTCGTCGCCTCGATGCTGGTGCTCGTGCTCGCCGACAACCTGCTCCTGCTCTACCTCGGGTGGGAGGGCGTCGGCATGTGCAGCTACTTCCTCATCGCCTTCTGGCAGAAGGAC
>CAIWHY010000044.1 GCA_903912585.1 uncultured Thermoleophilia bacterium
AGCGTGCGGATGTGCGAGCCGTCCACGTCGGCGTCGGTCATGATGATGATCTTGTGGTAGCGCGCCTGCTCGACGTCGAACTCGTCGCCGATGCCGGCGCCGATGGCGCTGATCATCGTCAGGATCTCCTGGTTGGCCAGCATCTTGTCGATGCGCGCCTTCTCGACGTTGATGATCTTGCCGCGCAGCGGCAGGATCGCCTGGAAGGAGCGGTCGCGCGCCTGCTTGGCGGAGCCGCCGGCCGAGTCGCCCTCGACGAGGTAGATCTCGCTGAGCGCCGCGTCCTTGATCGAGCAGTCGGCGAGCTTGCCGGGCAGCGTGCTGCCCTCGAGCAGGCCCTTGCGGCGCGTGAGGTCGCGCGCCTTGCGCGCGGCGCTGCGCGCCCGCGCCGCGTTGATCGTCTTCTCGACGACTTGGCGCGCCTCGGAGGGGTTCTCCTCGAGGAACTCGGCCAGTTTGGCGTTGACCGATTGCTGGACCAGCGTCTGGATCTCGGTGTTGCCCAGCTTGCTCTTGGTCTGCCCCTCGAACTGCGGGTTCTTGAGTTTGACCGAGATGAGCGCGGTGAGGCCTTCGCGGACGTCCTCGCCGGAGAGGTTGTCGTCCTTCTCCTTGAGCAGCCCCTTCTGGCGGGCGTAGCTGTTGATGGTACTGGTGAGCGCGCTGCGGAAGCCGGTGAGGTGGGAGCCGCCCTCCGTGGTGTTGATGTTGTTGGCGAACGTGAAGATCGACTCGTTGTACGAGGAGTTCCACTGCATGGCGATCTCGACGGCGCCGTCCGCGGTCTCGTTCTCGAGGAAGATGATGCTGCGGTGGATGGCGTCCTTCTCGCGGTTGATGTACGCGACGAAGTCGACGATGCCGCCCTCGTACTGGAACACGACGCTCTCACCGTCGGCGCGCTCGTCGTTGAGTTCGATGCGCAAGCCTTTGGTGAGGAAGGCCGTCTCGCGCAGGCGCTGGGCGAGCACGCGGAAGTCGTAGACGACCTCCTCGAAGATGTCCGGGTCTGCCATGAACGCGACCGTCGTCCCGGTAGGACCGTCCTTGTCGAGTTTCTCTTTCTTGACCAGGTCGGTGACCGGATTGCCGCGCTCGAAGCGCTGGTTCCAGTGGTAGCCGTCAACATAGATGTCGAGCTCGAGCCACTCGCTGAGGGCGTTGACGACTGAAACGCCGACGCCATGCAGGCCGCCTGACACCTTGTAGCCGGCGCCGCCGAACTTGCCGCCGGCGTGCAGCATCGTGAGCACGATGGTGGCCGCCGGCAGGTTGTACTTCTCCATGATCCCGACGGGGATGCCGCGGCCGTCATCGGCCACGGTGATCGAGTTGTCGGGGTTGATGGTGACGACGAGGCCGGAGCAGTAGCCGGCGAGAGCTTCGTCTACCGAGTTGTCCACGACCTCGTAGACGAGGTGGTGGAGGCCGCGCGGCCCGGTGGAGCCGATGTACATGCCGGGCCGCTCGCGGACCGGCTCGAGGCCCTCCAGGACCTGGATATCTTGGGCGTCGTAGTGCGACTTCTTCACACGACCTCACAGTGGCCGACGGGCTGGACAGGGGTACGTGATGCAGGCAGGACCTACCTGCCCGAGTATATCAAAGCCTGAGGTTGAGGGCGAGCCCGGATGCTGTGGGAAATCGCCGCAAATCAGGGGTTTTTGTCAACCGTCCGGGGGGCCCTCGCAGGGAGGGCCATCGGCCTCACTCGACGTTACGCGCAACGCGGCCTCGATGGCCGCCCGGAGACGCTCGTCACGCACTCCCTCCGCCAGCTCTCGCGCCTCCCGGAGATCGGCCGGCGCGAGGGCCTTGTGCTCAGCTCTTTCCTGCGGCGCCGGGGGCTCTTCTTCCTGCCTCTCGGCCCTCTCGATGACGAAACGGAAGCGCTTGACCGGGTGGCCCGGCGTGACTTCGTCCATGCGCCTCAGGAGCTGGCCGCTCAGGTAGGTGAGCTCGTTGGCCCACACGGACGACGAACACTCCACGGTGAGGACGCCGCGCCCGAAGTGACGGGGGCGCGCGCCGCTCGCGACCTGGTCGCCGGAGGCGCGCGCCCACGCGGCGTAGGCGCGCGCCTGCTCGCTCGTCGCGAGCCGGTCGAGTGAGGGATCGAGGATGTCGCCGAGGCGCACCGGCAGAGCCAGCCGGCGCGGCGAGCCGGCGGGCTCCGGCTTGCGCCGGTTGCCGGCTCTCACAGCGCGTCCATCTCCGGCGGCGCCGACGCACCCGCGTCGGCGGGCGGGAACACTGTCCCTCCAGAGAGCGATCCATCGAGGGGCAACTCGATGACGGTGGCCGCAGCCAGCTCGTCCTCCGTGAAGTAGTGGCGGTTGGTGGTCGTGATGATGGACTGCCCGGCGGACGCCAGCCTGCGCACCAGCAGCCGGCGACGGGCGTCGTCGAGCTCGCTCATCACGTCGTCGAGGAACAGCGTGCCTTGCTCGCCCGTGCGCGAGGCGGCAAGCCGCTGCTCCGCCAGAAGCAGCGCCAGCACGGCGGCGCGCTGCTCGCCCTGCGATCCGAACAGCCGCAGGTCGCGGCCGCCCTTGGGCAGGTCCACGGGGCCGCAGGCCGGTCCGCTCGGAAGCACGGCCTCGGTGATGCGCTCGGCGTGAGCGGCGTCGCCCGCAGCCGGCCCAGTTGCCTCTCGCGGCACCTCGAGGAAGCGTATGTCGTCGCGATGGGGGCCGAAGAGCGAGAGGCCGCGGGCGGTCTCGCCCGGCCGGCGCCGTCGCAGTTCCTCCACTAGCGCCTCCTCGTCGTAGCCGACGCCGGAGAGCTGAGTCACGAGTTGCACGGTGAAGGTCTCGCCGGCCGGCGCCAGGTCTGCGGCGGCGGCGGCGTACAGCCCGGACAGCTCGGCCACCAGGTCCCGGCGGCGGCGGCCGAGCTCCACAGCCGCCAGCGCGAACTGTACGTCCCAAGGGTCGAGCGCGGCTTCGGCGGCGCCGTGCTTGACCGCGTACAGCTGGGCGTTGCGCTGACGGAGTGCGGTCTGCACATCCCGCGCCGCGGCGGCGTAGGCGGGGTCCAGGGCGGCGGCGAAGGTGTCCAGATGGGCGCGCCGCCGCGCCGGGCTGCCCTTCACGAGCAGCAGGCTCTCCGGGACGAAGATGAACACCTGGCTGCGACCACGCAGGTCCTCGAGGGACGCGACGTCGGCGCCGTTCCAGCGCATGCGCTTGCCCTGCCCCGGAGCGAAACCGGCTTCGACGACCTGCTGCCCTGCGGCCCGGCCGTCCAGTTCGAGCTCCACGCGCGCGAAGCGCTCTCCCCAGGTCATGAGCTTGTCCTCACGGCGCGTGCGCGGCGAACTCCCCCGCAGCGCGTACCAGGCGCCTTCCAGGAGATTGGTCTTGCCGGTGGCGTTGTCGCCCACGACGACGTTGAGCCCATCGCCGAAGCTGACGGTGGCGTCGCAGTAAGAGCGGAAGTTGATGAGCCTCAGGGTTGAGACGAACACACGCGATACTCCTCGCCGCCCACGGCGACGACGTCGCCGGGCACGAGGGTACGCCCGCGGCGGGTCTCCGCCACACCGTTCACGGTCACTTCGCCGTTCTGGACGAGCAGCTTGGCGTGGCCGCCGGTGGACGCCGCGCCGGCGAGCTTGAGGAACGAACCGAGCGGCAGCGGCCCCTTGACGACGACGTTCAGTTGCTCAGCCGGATCGGCATGATGAGGTAGACGAACTCCCCTCCGTGCTCG
>CAIWHY010000045.1 GCA_903912585.1 uncultured Thermoleophilia bacterium
CTCCTCGGACCCGAGAACGTCTTCGTCGAGCTCCAGGACGCCGGCCTGCCCGAGCAGCGCGAGCTGCTGCCCAAGCTCGCGGCGCTCGCCGAGAAGGCCGGCCTGCGCACGGTCGCCACCAACGACGTGCATTACCTTCGCCACGACGACGCGCACGCGCACGACGCTCTGCTGTGCATCCAGACGCAGAGCAACCTCGCCGACGAGGACCGCATGCGCTACGGCACCGACGAGCTGTACCTCAAGTCGGGCGAGGAGATGTACGAGCGCTTCAAGGACTACCCCGGCGCCTGCGAGGAGACGGTGGAGATCGCCGCGCGCTGCGACGTGAGCCTCGATTTCGGCACCTACCTGCTGCCGTCGTATCCGGTGGCGGAGGGGTACACCGAGGGGACGTACCTGCGCGAGCTCTGCGAGCACGGCATCGTGCGCCGCTACGGCGCCGAGCCGTCCGCCGAGGTGCGCGAGCGCCTCGATTTCGAGCTCGGCGTGATCGGCGAGATGGGCTTCGACGCCTACTTCCTCATCGTCTGGGACTACGTCAAGTTCGCCAAGGACAACGGCATCGCCGTCGGCCCCGGCCGCGGGTCGGCCGCCGGCTCCATCGTGAGCTACGCGCTGGCGATCACCGACATCGACCCGCTCAAGTACGACCTCCTGTTCGAGCGTTTCCTCAACCCGGGGCGCAAGAGCATGCCGGACGTCGACATGGACTTCAGCGTCGACCGTCGCGGAGAAGTCATCGACTACGTGGCGCGCAAGTACGGCCGCGACCACGTGGCGCAGATCATCACCTTCGGCACCATGGCGGCGCGCGCCGCCGTGCGCGACGCCGCGCGCGTGATGGGCAAGCCCTACGCGATCGGCGACAAGATCGCCAAGATGATCCCCGAGCAGGCGCCGCCGGCCACGTTCGCCGACGCGATGGCGCAGAATGGCGAGCTGAAGCAGGCGTACGAAGCCGACGAGGAGGTCAAGGAGGTCGTCGACCTCGCCATGAGCCTCGAGGGCCTCATCCGCAACGACTCCATCCACGCCGCCGCCGTGGTGATCAGCGACAAGCCGCTCACCGAGTACCTGCCGCTGCAGCAGAAGGGCGACGCCGAGCTCGTCACCCAGTTCGACATGAACGACGTCTCCAAGCTCGGCCTGCTCAAGATGGACTTCCTCGGCCTGCGCAACCTCGACGTCATCGAGGCGGCGCTGGTCATCATCGAGAAGACCGACGGCGTGTGCATCGAGATCGACCAGCTGCCGCTCGACGACGAGAAGACGTACAAGATGCTGGCGCGCGGCGATTCCACCGGCGTGTTCCAGTTCGAGAGCCCGGGCATGCGCGAGGCGATGCGCGACATCGGCCCCACGCAGTTCGAGGACCTCATCGCCATCGTGGCCCTCTACCGCCCGGGCCCCATGCAGTACATCCCCACGTACGCGCGCAACAAGAAGGACCCGGCCTCGGTCGTCTACGACCACGAGGCCCTGCGGCCGATCCTGGAGCCCACCTACGGCGTGACCATCTACCAGGAGCAGTACATGGCCATCGCCCGCCGGGTGGGCGGCTTCTCGCCGGCCCAGGCGGACGACCTGCGCAAGGCCATCAGCAAGAAGAACAAGCAGCTGATGGCCACGCTCAAGGAGCCGCTCATGGAGGGCCTCGCTGCGAGCGGCCTGCCGCCGGCCGTGAGCAACAAGCTGTGGGCGAGCTTCGAGGCGACCGGCGACTACTCGTTCAACAAGAGCCACGCCGCCTGCTACGCGATGATCAGCTATCGCACCGCCTGGCTCAAGGCCAACTACCCCGTCGAGTACATGGCGGCGCTCATCAGCAGCGTCATGAACACCAAGGACAAGGTGCCGTTCTACGTCAACCAATGCCACGAGCTCGGCATCGAGATCCTGCCGCCGGACGTCAACGAGAGCGACGTCGGCTTCACCGTCCACGACGGCAGGATCCGCTTCGGCCTCAACGCGGTCAAGGGCGTCGGCGTCGGCGCGATCGAGGCGGTCGTCGCGGTGCGCGCCGCCGGCCGCTTCACGTCGGTCTACGACTTCTGCGCGCGCGTCGACTCGCAGATGGCCAACAAGCGCGTGCTCGAAGCGCTCGTCCGCAGCGGCGCCTTCGACAGCACCGGCGATCCGCGCCGCGGCATGCTCGAGGCGCTGCCCTCGGCGATGGCCGACGGCGAGCGCCGCCGCAAGGACGCCGCCCAGGGCCAGGGCGGCCTCTTCGACCTGGCCGGGGGCGGCGAGGAGAGCGCGGCGCAGGCGCCGCAGGTGCCGCAGGTCGAGTACGACCAGGCCACCCTGCTCAAGCAGGAGAAGGAGGCGCTCGGCCTCTACGTGTCGGCGCATCCTCTGGACGGCCTTCGCCAGCAGTTGCGCGACGAGATCGAGGTCCCGGTGGGATCGCTCGACGACGCCAGCGAGGGCGCCATGCTGTGGACCGGAGGCATCGTCGCCAACGCCCAGAAGAAGGTGAGCAAGAACGGCGGCGTGTGGCTGGCGTTCCGCCTCGAGGACATCGACGGCGGGGTAGAGTGCCGCGCCTGGCCGGCCACCTACGAACAGTTCAAGGACCTGCTCGTGGAAGACGGCATCGTCAAGGTCAAGGGGCGCGTGGAGCGCCGCAACGAAGGCGAGTCGACGCTGATCGCCATCGAGGTGCAGCCGTTCAACGGCGTCAGCGAGTACCGGCCGCTGGCGATCACCATCGACGCGCGCCGCGTGCGCGCCGGCGTGATCGAGGACCTCAGGCGCGTCCTCACCGACTTCCCGGGCCAGGTGCCGGTTGTCCTGCACATGGTCCGCGGCGACGAGAAGGCCCGGCTGCGGGTGGGCGACGGCCTGCGCATCGCGCCCGTCGCGGGGCTCTACGCCGAGCTCAAGGCGCTGCTCGGCGAGAGCTGCATAGGGGTCGGCTGAGGCCGGCGCCGCGGGGAGGGGAGACCATCATGATCCCGGAAGGCATGCACGACGTGCTCCCGCCGGAGACGGCCGAGCTGCGCGCCATCGAGAACGCGCTCTGCCGCCGCTTCGAGGCGTACGGGTACGGGGAGGTGCGCACGCCGTGGCTCGAGTTCGCCGAGACGCTGGAGGTGGCCGAGGACGACACGCTGGAGGCTGGGTACCGCATCTACGACCAGCAGGGCCACGAGCTCATGCTGCGCACCGACATGACCGTGCCGGTGGCGCGGCTGGCGGCGTCGCGGTACCGGGACAAGCCGCTGCCCTTGCGCTTCTTCTACGTCGCCCCGTCCATCCGTCCCTGGGCGCCGCAGCGCAGCCAGGACGGCGAGTTCCAGCAGGCGGGGGCGGAGCTGCTCGGCCTGAGTTCCGCGACGGCCGACGCCGAGTGCGTCACGCTGCTCTGCGACGCCCTCGCCGGCCTCGGCCTCAAGGGCTATCGCGTGGCGCTCGGCACCGTCGCCTTCTACACGGCGCTCGTGGACGCGCTCGGCCTGCCCGCGCACGACCGCGAGAAGTTCCTCGAGGCGCTGGCCGACAAGGACTACCCGCTGCTCGAGAGCATCGCCGGCAACGCGCAGGCCGACGAAGCCGCGCTCAAGGCGCTGTGGCGCACGCTCGAGCTCAGCGGCACCCGCGACGGCCTCAGCCAGGCGCGCAAGCTCGCGACCAGCGACGCCATGGAGGACGCGATCCAGCACCTCGTGGAGGTGCGCGACCTCGTGGACGACGCCGGCTTCGGCGACGCCGTCACTTTCGACTTCGGCCTCTTCCAGGACCTGACGTACTACAGCGGAGTCATCTTCGAGGCCTACGCCCGGGGCGTGGGGCTGCCGCTCGCCTCGGGCGGGCGTTACGACGGGCTGCTGGAGCGTTTCGAGTGGGACGTCCCCGGCGTCGGCTTCGCCATCTCCCTCGACCGCCTGCACGACGCGCTCGAGGAGGCCGGCGCCGCGCCTGCGGCCGCGCCGGTTTGCCTGACGTTCGTCGGCGGCCTCGAGCACCCGCAGCAGGCGATGGAGCTGCGACGCGCCGGGTGGGCGGTCCGCGCTCTGCGCGAGGGCGCCGCCCCTCAGGCGCGGCCGTGGCTGGTGCGCGAGGGCAACTCGTACCGTCTCGAGCTCGCCGAGGGCGCGGCCACCTCCGGCAGCTGGAAGGACATGCTGCGCGCCCTGGAGCGCGCGTGAGGATCGGCGTCGCCACCGGCGGCGCCGGGGTGCCGGCCGCGCTGGCGGACGTCCTCGAGGCGGCCGGGCTGCCCGCCGCCGCGTTGCGCACAGCTTCGGCGGCGGCGCTGATCACCGTGGGAGACACCACGTGGGTGCCGGCGAGCGGCGCCGACGTGCTTGCCGGCTGCGTCCGCGGCGCGTTCGACGCCGGCATCGTCGGCAAGGACCTGCTGCTCGAGGAGGATGCGGACGTCTACGAGCTCCTCGACCTCGGCGTGGGCGCCGACGCGATCGTGTACGCGACGCCGCGCGGCCCCGCGGCGGGCCGCGTCCGCAGCCGGCCGCGCGTGGCCACTCCGTACCCGCGGGTCACGCGCCGCCATTTCGGCGCGACCGGGAGTCAGGTAGAGGTCATCGGCTTCGGCGCCGCGGCGCTCGCCCCGGCACTGGGCATCGCGCCGGGGGTCGTCGACCTGCGCTCGCGCGTCGCCGCCGCGCCGCTCGACCTCGAGGTGCGCGAGGAGATCGCGGCCGTGAGCCTCCGCCTCGTCGCGGGGCGGGCGGCGCACGCGTTGCTCGCAGATGAGCTCGTGGCGCTCCTCGAGCGCCTGCGCCCGTCGCGGGAGGGATGATGAGACAACTGCCCTGGTCGGAAGACGTCGCCGCGACCGTCGCGGAGCTGCGCGCTTTCGCGCCGCCGCCCGCCGCCGTGCGCTCCGCCGTCACCGAGATCGTCGAGGACGTGCGTGCGTGCGGCGACGCGGCGGTGCGCGCGCACAGCCTGCGGCTCGACGGTGTCGATCTGCCGGCGCGGTATCGCGAGCCGCCGGCGCGTCTGCGCGAGCGGCTCGCGGCGCTCGCGCCCGGGTTGCGCGCCGCCCTCGAACTGGCGGCCGCCAATATCCGCGCCTATCACCTCGGCGAAGCCGCTGCCCCCTGGCGCGAGACTCTCGCGCAGGGGCAGGTCGTGGGTCAGGAGATCGTCCCGCTGGCCGTTGCCGGCCTCTACGTGCCGGGCGGGCTCGCCGACTACCCGTCGTCGGTCCTCATGACGGCCATTCCCGCCCAGGTCGCCGGAGTCGGGCGCGTCGTCGTCTGCTCCCCGCCGCGTCAAGGCGGCGGCGCGGCGGGCGGCGTGGCCGCCGCCTGCGCGCTCCTCGGCGTCGACGACCTGTACCCGATCGGCGGCGCCCAGGCCGTGGCGGCGATGGCGTTCGGCACGGAGCAGGTGCCGCGCTGCGACGTCATCGTCGGACCGGGCAACGCCTACGTCACCGAGGCCAAGCGCCAGGTCGTGGGGGAGGTCGCGATCGACGCGCTCGCCGGCCCCAGCGAAGTCCTCATCATCGCCGACGCCGGCGGCGAGCCCGCGTGGCTGGCTGCCGACCTGCTCGCCCAGGCGGAGCACGGCTCCGGGGCGATGGCGTGCCTCGCCGACATCGGCGGCACGCTCGTGGCGCCGGTGGCGGCCGCCGTGGACGAGCTCGCCGAGGAGCTGGGCATCGCGACGGGGAACGTCGCTCTCATCGCCTGTCCGGACCGGGAGTCCGCGGTCAGGCTCAGCAACGCGTTCGCCCCCGAGCACCTGGAGCTGCACTGCGCGGACGCCGCGGCACTGGTGGCGAAGATCCGCAACGCGGGCGCCGTCTTCGTCGGCCCGCACGCCGCGACCGCCTTCGCCGACTACGCCGCCGGAAGCAACCACGTGCTGCCCACCGGCGGCTCGGCGCGCTTCTCCCAGGGGCTCTCGGTGTCCGCCTTCCAGAAGCGCGTGGCCGTGGTGGAGCTCGGCGCCGGCGCCGCAGCGGCCCTTGCGGTCGCGGTCGCGACCATCGCCGAGGAAGAGGGCCTGCGTGCGCACGCGCGGTCCGCGCGCCTGCGCGGCGGATGACGGGCTCGCCGCGAGCTCGCCGGGCGCCGGGCTCGCCGGCGGCGACTCGGCCGGCGGTGAAGCCGCCGCAGCCTACACCGGAGACGCTCGTGCTGTCGCCGCGGCGGCCGGAGGGGGTAGGGTGAGTACAGCGTGAACGGGGCCCTGCCCCGCACCAGCGATGGCGTGCCTCGGCGAGCTTGCTTCGGCGGGCGCGACGGTCAGGAGGCACAGCCGGAATGATCGTGTTCCCGGCCATCAGTATCCAGGGCGGCAAGGCGGTGAGCCTGCGCCGCGGCGATTTCGACGACGTCACCGTCTTCAGCAGCGACCCCGTGACGCTGGCGCGCCAGTGGCAGGAGCAGGGCGCGGAGGCGCTGCACGTGATCGACCTCGATGCGGCGCGCACCGGCGAGCTGACCAACTTCGAGATCGTCGAGCGCATGGTCGAGGCCGTGGACGTGCCGGTCCAGTACGGCGGCGGCATCCGCAGCGCCAAGAGCCTGGCTCTCGTGGCCGGGATCGGCGTGCACTGGGTCGTCATGGGCACGGCGGCGGTGACGGCGCTGGACCTGCTCGACGACGCCGTCAACTGGCTCGGGCAGCGCCTCGTGGTCGGCCTGGACTGCACCGATGGCATGTGTACGACGCACGGCTGGCGGGAGCGCTCGCAGATGAGCGCCGTCAAATTCAGCCGGATCATCCAAGAGCACGGCGTGAGCCGCGTCGTCTACACCGACACCGCCCGCGACGGCATGCTCGGCGGGCCCAATCTCATCGGCCTGAACGATCTCGCCCAGGCCACGGCGATGGAGATCGTGGTCTCGGGCGGCATCGCGCTGCTCGACGACCTGCGGCGCGTCAAGAAGCTGGGGGCGCCCAACATCGTCGGCGCGATCGTCGGTCGCGCCCTCTACGAGAAGGCGTTCACGCTCGCCGATGCGCTCACCGTCGTTGGCGGCTGAGCCCTGAGGCGAGGCCGCCCTTTGGCAAGACGCTGCGGCCGCGGCTGCGGGCCGCTCCGGCGGCGCGCGTGAGCACCCGGCGCATCGACCTCGGCGGCGTGCCGGCCGGCGGTGCGGCCGACCTGGCGGGTGCTATCGCCGCCGCCCGCCTCGTGTGCTTCCCAACCGACACGGTGTACGGCATCGGGGGGCTGCTCTCGCCGTCGGTGCGCGACGCGATCGTCGCCGCCAAGGCGCGCGATACGCAGAAGCCGGTGCAGGTGATCTGCCCCAGCGTGCCGTTCCTCATCTCGTGGCTGGCCCTCGGCCCGGCGTTGCGTGAGGCGGTGGAGCGTCTCCTGCCGGGGGCCTACACGCTGCTTCTCCCGCATCCGCCCGGACTGGCATTCCCGCCGCCGGGCGAAGTGTCGCAGCGGCGCCTGGGCATGTTCGGCGGCGTCGTCAACAAGCCGGTGCGCACGATCGGCGTGCGCGTCCCTGCCTGGCCGCAGCCGGCGCAGGCCATGGGGGAGCTGCCGTTCGCGCTGCTCGCCTCGAGCGCCAATCCGAGCGGCGGCGAGGCGCCGCGCGCGGTGGACGAGATCGAGCCCGGCCTGCTGGCCGCCTGCGACCTCGTCCTCGACGCGGGGCCGGTCGCCGGGGTCGCTTCCACGATCCTGGACCTGAGCGCCTTCGCGAGCGAGCGCACCTGGCGTATCCTTCGGCGAGGAAGTGCGGACGTACGTGAGGTCGCCGCCGTGCTCGGCGCCGACGGGGAGGTCTCGGCCGGATCATGAGGACGCTGCCGTTCTACCAGGTCGACGTGTTCACCGACCGGCCGTTCGCGGGCAACCCGCTGGCCGTGTTCCCGGACGCCGACGGCCTCACCGCCGCCCAGATGCAGGCCATCGCCAGCGAGATGAACCTCTCCGAGACCACGTTCGTCACCGCTGCCGAGGGCGACGGCGACGCGCGCGTGCGCATCTTCACGCCCTCACAGGAGCTGCCGTTCGCCGGTCACCCGAGCATCGGCACGGCCTGCCAGCTCGTGCGCCTCGGTCTCGTGCGCGCCGACGAGCCGGTCACGCGCGTGGTGCTCGAGCTCGACGTGGGGCCGACGCTCGTCGAGGTCGACGTCGTGGGCGGCGTGCCCGTCGCGGCGACCGTGCACCAGGGCGCGCCCGTCTTCGGCGACCCCGTGCCCCGCGGTGAGATCGCCGCCGTGCTCTGCCTCGACGAGGGCGAGATCGACCCGGCGTTCGAGCCGAGGCCGGTCGGAACCGGCCTCACCTACACGATCATCCCGCTGGTCTCGCAGCGCGCGCTCGCGCACGTGCAGCTCGACCTCGACTTCCTGCCGGCGTTCGAGCGCGACCACGCCGAGGTCTACCCATGCGCGTTCACGGGGCGCGACGATCCGTGGATCGAGGCGCGCGGCCTGTTCCCGTTCGCCGGCATCCCGGAGGACCCGGCCACCGGCAGCGCGGCCGGGCCGCTCGCCGCCTTCATGGCGCGTCACGGCCGCCTCGTGCCGGGCGAGCGCCGCGTCGTGCTGCAGGGCCAGCACATCGCCCGGCCCAGTCGTCTCGTGGTCTCCGTGGGCGGGACGCGCGACGCCGTCGAGGACGTGCGCGTCGGGGGCTCGGTGCAGCCGGTCCTGCGGGGCGAGATGGATCTTCCGGACTGATAGAATCGGGGACCTGACCGAGGGGGCGCCGGGAGTCGGCGGCCGGGACGCGGTACCTGATCGCGGCCGGCCCGCGCGGCGCCGCCGGCACATGCCGAGCCACAGGGAGCACACTATGAGGATCGCCGCCGGCGCCGATCACGGCGGGTTCGCCGTCAAGCAAGCAGTCGTCCGCCATTTGCGCGCGCAGGGCCACGAGGTCGTCGACATGGGCACGGACTCCGGCGAACTCTCGGTCGACTACCCTGTCTACGGCCACCGCGTCGCCGAGCTGGTCGCCGCGGGCGACGTGGAGCGGGGAGTGCTCGTGTGCGGCACCGGCCTCGGCATCTGCATGGCCGCCAATCGCCACAAGGGCGTGCGCGCCGCAGACTGCACCACGCCGTACCTGGCGGAGATGGCCCGGCGCCACAACGACGCCAACGTGCTCTGCCTGGGCGGCCGCCTGCTGAGCGACGACGAAGCCTGGGCGATCGTGGAGGTGTGGCTGGCGACGCCGTTCGAAGGCGGCCGCCACCAGCAGCGCGTGCAGCTGCTCGACGAAGGCGGCGCTGCTTGAGCCCCGTCGGGCGCGAGTGGCGGCGGGAGCCGCTCTACCATCTCGATCCCGAGCTGAACGAACTGCTGCGCAGCGAGCTCATCCGTCAGCAGGAGACCCTCGAGCTCATCGCCAGCGAGAACTTCGCCAGCCGGGCGGTGCTCGAGGCCACCGGCTCGGTGCTCACCAACAAGTACGCGGAGGGTCTGCCCGGCGCGCGCTACTACGGCGGCTGCGACGTGGTCGACAAGGTCGAGCAGCTCGCCATCGACCGCTGCAAGGAGGTCTTCGGCGCCGAGCACGCCAACGTGCAGCCGCACTCGGGCTCGTCGGCCAACCTGGCGACGCTGTTCGCGCTGCTCGAAGCCGGCGACACGATGATGGCGATGGAGCTCGCGCACGGCGGCCACCTCACGCACGGGCTCGGCATCAACTACTCGGGCCGCACCTACAACGTGGTCCCGTACCACGTGCGCCCGGACACCGAGCTCATCGACTACGACGAGGTGCGCTCCCTGGCGCTGGAGCACAAGCCCAAGCTCATCATCTGCGGCTACAGCTCCTACCCGCGCACCGTCGACTTTGCCGCCTTCCGCGCGATCGCCGACGAGTGCGGGGCGCTGCTCATGGCCGACATCGCCCACATCGCGGGCCTCATCGCCGCCGGCGTGCACCCCAACCCCGTGCCGTACTGCGACGTCGTCACCAGCACCACGCACAAGACGCTCACGGGTCCGCGCGCCGGCCTCATCATGTGCCGCGCGGAGCACGCCGCCGCCATCGACCGCGCCGTGTTCCCCGGCATGCAGGGCGGCCCGCTGATGCACGTCATCGCCGCCAAGGCGGTGTGCCTGCGCATCGCCCAGAGCGAGGAGTTCCACCGCCTGCAGCGGCAGATCGTGAAGAACTGCGCCGTCTTGGCCGAGACGCTCGCCGAAGGCGGCCTGCGTCTCGTCTCCGGCGGCACCGACGTCCACCTGGCGCTCGTCGACCTGCGCAGTACGGGCCTCAGCGGCCTCGAGTGCCAGGACCTCCTGGAGAAGGTCAACATCACGGCCAACCGCAACGTCGTGCCGTTCGAGGATGCGTCCTTCAACGTCGCCAGCGGCCTGCGCGTTGGCTCGCCGGCGGTCACTACGAGGGGCTTCATGGAGTCCGAGATGCGCCAGACCGGCGAGCTCATGCTGCGCGCCATCGCGGCGCGCGACGACGCCGCCGCGCTGGGCGAGATCCGGCACGAAGTGATAGAGCTGCTCGATCGCTTCCCGCTCTACGAGTTCCTGTGAGCGGGGCGCCCGACACGAACGGCGCCGGCTGGTCGCCGGCCCGCCGCCCGACCTGGGACGAGTACTTCCTCCAGCTCGCGCGCCAGGCCGCCACGCGCTCCACGTGCCTGCGGCGCCAGGCCGGGGCCGTGCTGGTGCGCGACAAGCGCATCCTCGCCACCGGCTACAACGGGGCGCCACGCAACACGTCGCACTGCCTCGACGTGGGCTGCCTGCGCGAGCAGCTCGGCATCCCGTCGGGCGAGCGTCACGAGCTGTGCCGCGCCATCCACGCCGAGCAGAACGCGATCATCCAGGCGGCCATCCACGGGGTGGCGATCGAAGGCTCCACGCTCTACACGACGGTCCACCCCTGCATCCTCTGCGCCAAGATGCTCATCAACTGCGGAGTCCGTGAGATCCATTATCTCGAGGGGTACCCGGACGAGCTCTCGCGAACGATGCTCGCCGAGGCCGGTGTCGCGGTCCATCAGGAGACGCTGCCATAAGCGGA
>CAIWHY010000046.1 GCA_903912585.1 uncultured Thermoleophilia bacterium
GGTCAAACTCGCCCCCTCCTCTCCGGGTCAACGATCCTGCTTCAGAAGAAGCGCGATGGGCGGCGGCCAGCTCGAAAGCAGCCCGGCCGCCGCCCATCCCATGTCACGACGTCACTTGGTGATCTGCGTCCAGAACTGCACTTGCGGATAGTTGAAGTTGATCGCCTTGTCGCTGTACTTGATGGTCGCCAGGTGCGCGGCCACCGTCTGATCGTCGAACAGGAACGCGGCCACCGCCTGGTCGACCAGCATGTTCTGCGCCTGGTCGTACGGCACGATAGCGGCCTTCGGGTCAGTGGCGCTGAGCTTGAACCCCTCGGCGATGAGCTTGTCGAACTCCGGGTTGTACCAGTAGGACCAGTTGTAGACCACCGTCTTCTCGGAGCCGAACATCGGCGTGAGGTTGTCGATGCCGTCTGGAAGGCTCGGCCACCAGAGCTGGATGGCGAGATCCTGGCGGTTCGCAGGGTTCCCCCGTGCCTTCGCCGCAGCCGCATCGTTGAGCAGAGCCTGGATCTTGACCGTAACACCGACCTTCGCGAACGCCTCCTTGATCAGCGGTGTGAAGGCGGCCTCGTTGGAGTTCTCCGACGTGTAGACGAGCTGGAGCGTGAAGCCGCCGCCCGGGTACCCGGCGTCCGCCAGGAGCTGCTTGGCCTTGGCGAAGTCGGTCTTGTACTGGCGGACGGTGCCGTCCGTGTTGGGCCACAGGCCGATTGGGACGGGGCCCCTGGACTGCGTGCCAAACCCGCCAGCGCCGACCGCGATGAGGTCCGCGTAGGGAACGGCGTAGGAGAGCGCCTGCCGCACCTTCACGTTGTCGAGCGGTTTCCTCTGGGTGTTGAAGAACATGAGGTACGAGTTGAGGCTCGGGCCCACGTAGACCGTGAGATCGGGGTTCGCCTTGAGGGCGGAGACCTGGTCGCGAGCGACGAGGTTGATGCTGTCCACGGCGCCGGACTCGAGCAGCTGACGCTGCGTGCCCGCGTCGCCGACCAGCTGGACGACGACCTTCTTGAACTGGTTGGGCTTCCAGCCGCCCCACCAGTCCGGATTCGCCTTGAAGACGATCTGCTGATCGGGGGTGTACGAGTCCAGCATGTACGGCCCGGTCCCGTCCTCGTTGCCCTTGTCCCACCAGGCCTGGCTCTTGCCCTTGGTCGCGGGGCTGAACATCCAGGTGGCGTAGTCCGCCGCCATGATTCGGTCCATAGGCGCGGGTGTCGACAGCACGAACTCCACCGTGTAGTTGTCTACGACCTTGATGTCCTTGATTTGGCCGAGCAAGTAGGCGGCGCCGAGATTCAGCTTCATGGTGCGGCCCAGCGAGTACTTCACGGCGGCGGCGTTGAACGGAGTCCCGTCGTGGAACTTCACACCCTGACGTAGCTTGAAGGTCCACGAGAGACCGTTCTTGGCGACGGTCCACGACGTGGCCAGCCCCGGCGAGAACGGCGTGGCACTGCCGGCGGGATTGGCATAGACCAGAGGCTCATAGCAGTTGGCCAGGTACATGACTTCGGTGCTGTAGCTGGCGCTCGGATCCCACGTGGTAACGCCGTAGAGCGAAGCGACGCGCAGGATGTCCGACGACGCGGCGGGCGACGCCGACGTGCCGCCGCTCGAGCTGGAACTGCCGCATCCTGCGGCAAGCAGGACGCCGGCGAGCACGAACACGAGCACCACTACCCTCGCTGCGGCTGCCCTCCGGCCTGATCGAGCACTGGAATGCATACGCTCCCCCTTGTCGTCGTGCGCTGGCACTATCCCCCCCGAGGCAGGCGCACGCGCAGTGACACCCTTCGCCGCTTCGGTTAGCGCATAATACGGCTACCCATCAGGCGGCGCAACGGCCGCGCGACCCGTACGATGGTAGCCACAGGGAGGCCGTCGGAGACGGCAGGAGGAAGCGCTCCATGAAGATCACCGCCGTACGCATTGAGACCCTCGAGGTCGCGCTGGAGTCGCCCTTCGTCATCGCCTCGTCGGCGCTGGCCGCCAACCCCTGTGACCTCGTTCGCGTCGAGACCGATGAGGGGTTGACCGGCTTCGGCGAGGCGGTCCCCGCCTACGAGTTCACCGGCGACACCCTGTGGAGCGTCGAGGACGTGATCGGCGAGTACCTCGGGCCCTCCGTGATCGGCTTGGACCCCTTCGACATCGAGGCGATCGTGCGCCTCTGGGAGCGCGAGCTGTTTACGGTCGGGAACCAAGCGGCCCAGGCAGCTCTCGAGATGGCCCTGTGGGACCTTCAGGGCAAGGCGCTCGGGCGGCCGCTCTGCGATCTCCTCGGCGGTCGCACCCGGGACGGACTGGTCGAGGAGGTCACCCTGGCCTGGGACTCCCCGGAGGCCCTGGCGGAGAAGACGCAGCGCATGCGCGCCGACGGCGTCACCGCGTACAAGGTCAAGGCCGGCGACGCGCCCGAGCGAGACGAGCAGCGCGTCGCCGCCGTGCGCGAAGCGGCCGGCCCGGGCGCGCGGATCACGGTCGACGCGAACCAAGGCTGGTGGGACGCGAGAACGGCCGTGCGCGCGATCAAGCTTCTCTCACCGTACGACATCGCATTCGTCGAGCAGCCGGTGCGCATGGACGATCTCGAGGCGGCGCGGTTCGTGCGCGAGCGCGTGGACGTGCCCATCGCCCTCGACGAGAGCGTGAGGGGACCGCGCGAAGCGCTGGCCTGCGTCAAGGCAGGCGCCTGTGACATCTTCGTGATCAAACTCATGAAGACGGGCGGCATCCTGGGCGCCATCAAGGTCAACGCGATTGCCGAGGCCGCCGGCATCCCGGTCGCGATGGGCAACATGGGCGAGAGCTCGCTCGGCCTTGCGGCTCACCTCCACGCCAGCATCGCCCTGGCGAACGTCGAGTATTGGGACGCGGACCTTCCGTGGCGCCCGGGAGGACTCAAGCGCGACATCGGGAACGGGCTCACTGGAGAAGTGCGCGACGGCGTCTCCACGATGGTGGTGCCCGAGGGCCCGGGCATCGGCATCGTGCTCGACGAGGAGGCCATCGCGGCGCAGCGCACGACACGGCGCTGGTGACCGGCCTCAGTGGGTGCCCGCAATCGAGAGGTGTTCGCGGGCGAGTAGCCCGTCAGCCAGCGGAGACGTCTGACTCTCGGCGTGCACTCTCAAGTAGTTCTCGCGTTCTCGCAAGGTCGTACTGCGCGCCGACGGCTTCGAAAGTAGTCGCGGCCCCATCGAGAGCGGCTACGTCGCCCGTAAGACGCCCCACTTCTGCGTGCGTGAGAGCCTCCTCGTAGCGGGCGCCGAGCCTCTTGGCGGCGACTAGGCTCTTGCGCCACCATGCCTCGGCCTTCCTCGGTCGGCCGCGCAACCACTCGTAGGTACCACGTGAGCGGCAAGCTGATACAACGCCACAAACGTCGGCTTGCGCCGTCCTTTGCTGGTCACGGCAGGCCGCCTTCGCCTCCCTCAGCGCTACGGTCCTCTCCGGGTTCTGCCGCGACTCTGCCTCGAGCAGACTGAGCGTCGCCCGAGCTGCGTGGCAACCGCGCAGGAAGTAGCCCGTGATCCCGTACTTGCGGATGCGCTCGCTCTGATCGCCGAGTATGGCAAAGGCCTCTTCCGCCCGCCCCTGCCTAGCCAGGCATTGCGCGAGCCACCCGAAGCCAGAGACCGCGTCGGCTGGTTGCAGCGCACCTAGCAACAGTTCGATGCCGTGTCGAAGAGTCTCTTCGGCCTGCTCGTGATCGCCCTCGATCGAGCGGATGTTGCCGACCCGGCACAGCCCCCAACCGACGACAACCGGGTCGCCCGCCTCTTCGGCGAGAGCAACGATCCGCTCGCACGAAGTGAACGCTTCGGCCAGCCGACCTTCGTCGACCATCACGTTGACCGCCTCGATCATCGAAGTGCCCCATTCGCGGAACCTGCCGAGCGCGTGGAACTCGTCCGCGGCGCGCAGATCGTAGTCGAGCGCCTTCGCCCAGTCCCCAGTCGCCCAGTACTCATGAAAGCCCATGAGCCAATGCACGGTAGCCAAGGCAAACGGCTCATGGGCTCGTTCCGCAAGCCGCAGCGCCCGGCGGTGATAGAAGCGAGAGATGCGTCGCAGCGGGATGGAGTCGCAGGCATACCCCAAGCCGGCACACGCCGCCGCTGTCTGCCAGGTGAGCGCGGCGTTCTCGACGTCGTTGAGCGCCAGGAGCAGCGCCAGCAGCAGCTGCGACTGGTCTGCTCCCGCATCCATGAACGTTAGGCTGTGGTAGATCCAGAACCGCTCCTCAACCGTGCCTACTGAGTGGCCAAGAACCGATCGACGCCGGAACGGAAAGAGGCGGTGACCGAGTTGCCGCAAAAGCTGCGTGACTATGGCTCGACGCATGGTGCCGCGCTTCCGGGGGAAGGGGCGGCCGAGCAGCGCAAGGGCGCGAAGGAGGTGCTCGCGCGCACGTTCGTGCTCTCCCCGGCGGAACAGGGCCTCGCCCATCTTCCGTTCGATGGCTGCGCGTTCGAGCGGATCCCACTTCTCGCCGAACGCCAAGGTGTAGGCGTCCAAAGCCTGCTCGTAGTGCTCGAGCGCCTCGGCGTCGGCGGCGATGGTGCCGGCCTGGTCGGCGGCCTTGAAGAGGTACTCCTGCGCCTTCTCCCAGTCCTCGGCCTTGGTGTAGTGGTAGGCGAGCAGGCTGTAGAAGTCGTCGAGGCGGTCGGCGAAGAGGGATTCGATCGCTGCCGCCACCTGGCGATGCAGTTCGCGTCGCCGCCGCTTCACGATGCTCTCGTAGGTGGCCTCCTGGACGAGAGCATGCTTGAAGATGTACTCGAGCTCGGGCTCGCGTGCCTTCTCGAGCACCAGTTCGCGCGCCTGCAGGCCGGCGAGGCTCGCATCGAGCTCGCGCTCAGCCTCCGTGATCGCAACGAGAAGGCGGTAGAAGAAGCTGCGCCCAATGACGGCGGCCAGGCGCAGGACCTGCTTGAGATCGTCGTCGAGGCGATCGACGCGCGCCATGATGACGCCGAGCAAAGTGTCCGGTATCGCGATGCTCACGGCCTGGTCGGTCACCCGATAGCCGCCGCTCGCTTCGTCGCGCACGAGGCCGCCGAGGTCGATCAGGCTCTGCACGATCTCCTCGACGAAGAAGGGGTTGCCCTCGGCCTTGGCGAGGATCGCCTTGCGCAGCGTGGCCGGCAGGTCACTGCCGTTGATGAGCTGCGAGGCAAGCGTCGTGCTTTCGGCCGACGAGAGCGGCTTGAGACGGATCTCGCGCGAGCGTTGGGCGTACTCGCCGCGAGCCAGCTCCCGCAGCCTCGTGATCGAGCTGTCGACCTCCGGCCGCGCGACGCAGCAGATCAGCAGGGGCACCTCGGCCGGGGGCGGGCAGGGCGGGCGCGTCGTCGATTGTCGCTTCGCGTCCCCCCACCCCTCTCTGTGCTTGCGCAGAGTCGCAGGCGGCCGCAACTGGTGTGAGTCCAGCAACGTGGACCTTAGTGGGCAGCTTTCGAACCTTCGGGAGGAGGTTACGCGATTGCTCGAGGAGGTCGAGCGAGCAACCTGCGGTGCGAAGGGCCGGTAGGGTCAGTCGATCCGCAGCACGTCGTTGATGACGGCGACCAGAAGCGGCTGAAGCTCCTCGGCCGGAACACGCCAGAACGCATCACCTGCGGGGAACCCCAGCACGCTGGCGATGACGCCTAGAGAGGCGGCCATGCGCACGCGATCGACCAGCGCGGTCTTCTCATCGGCGAACACCGCCTCGAGCGCCTCGTGCATGGCCTCATGCGCCGCTGGATCCATCCAGTCTTCAGCCAAGGCCTGAAGCGTGCCCTGGTTGCTCTGGAACAGCTCGAAGAGCCGCCGCTGCGCCAGGGCCAGCTCGACTATGGTCGCCAGGCCCTTGCCCCAGGCCTCGCGATCGGGCCGGCTCTTGAGCGCCGCGGCCAATGGTCCGAGACCGTCGAAGACCGGCCGCACGAGCGTGCGAAGGATCTCCTTCTTGCTGGAGAAGTGGTAGTACAGCGCCGCCTTGGTCACCCCGACGCGCTCGGCGATCTCGCGCAGGGACGTCTTCTCGTAGCCCTGCTCGATGAACAGGTCGAGGGCGGTGTCGAGGATGCGATCACGGGTATCGTTCACAGCACCAACCTTACTTGACAACAGGTAGAATCCCACTTACCGTGCGGTCAGTCAAATGTCTTACTGACCGACAGGTAGGTAGAGTCATGAACGACCGTATGATGATCGAAGCGGCGGCGCTGTCCAAACGCTACGGCGAGACTCAAGCGCTCGACGAGGTCGGTCTCGAAGTCGCCACCGGTTCCATCGTCGGCATGCTTGGCCCTAACGGCGCCGGCAAGACGACCGCCCTGCGCATCCTGACAACGCTCAGCACTCCCGATCGTGGGCAAGCGTGGGTGGCAGGTCACGACGTGGTCACCGACGCTGCCGCAGTGCGACGCCAGATCGGCGTCACCGGCCAGGAGGCGACGCTCGACGAAGTCCTCACCGGTCGCCAGAACCTGGTGATGGTCGGCGAGCTCAGTCGACTACGCCGCGCAGAGGCGCGGCGCCGAGCGAAGGAACTGCTCGAGCTCTTTGAACTCACCGACGCCGCCGACCGGATCGTCAAGGGTTACTCGGGCGGCATGCGCAGGCGCCTCGATCTGGCTGCGAGCCTCATGATGCGCCCGGCAGTGCTCTTCCTCGACGAGCCCACCACCGGGCTCGACCCTACCAGCCGGCAGCGCATGTGGGGGGTGATCCGCGGGCTCGTCGCCGATGGCGTCACCGTCCTGCTCACCACGCAGTACCTCGATGAGGCCGACGCGCTGGCCGACAGCATCGTCGTGCTCGACCATGGCCGAGTCGTCGCTCGCGGCACGCCGCGCGAGCTTAAGGCGGCAACGGGGTCGCAGTTGCTCGAAGTGACCCTGTCAGCGCCCCACGAGGGTGCCGCCACAGCTCTGGCAGCTTTCAGTGTCGCCTCCGTCAAGACATCGGACGACGGTCTGCGCCTGTGGACGCCGGCGCGCAACGAGCCGGGGCTCGTCGTCGACGCGCTCCGTACTCTTGATCAGGCGGGGGTGCCGGTCGAGGACATCACCGTCCATCGGCCCTCGCTCGACGATGTCTTCGCTGCCTTGACCGGCGGTGGCGCGCCCAAGACCGAAGATGCGGGGGTGGCGGCATGAGCGCTACTGCCGTGTCGACTGTCGAGATCGGCGCACCGACCGGGTTCGGGCGCCTGCGCTCCTGGTGGGACGATGTGTGGGCTCTGACCCGACGCAGTCTCATCCACGTGCGGCGCGACCCGATGCAGCTCGCCGACGTGACCATCCAGCCGGTCCTCTTCACCCTGCTCTTCGTGTACGTCTTTGGCGCGGCGATGGTGCTGCCCGGCGGCGGCGCGTACAAGCAGTTCGTTCTCGCCGGGTTGCTGGTCATGAACCTGACGACAGCGGGGATGGGAACGGCCGTCGGCCTCAGCACGGATCTCAGCACGGGGGTCATCAACCGCCTGCGCACGCTGCCCATGTCCCAGACGGCGATCCTCGTCGGCGGGTCGCTCTCCAACCTGCTGTCCGCGGCGGTGTGCAGCACGATCGTCGCCGTGACCGGTCTCGCGATCGGATGGCGCCCCGAAACGGCGCTGCCGTCCGTGCTGGCCGGCTTTGGCATCGCCCTGCTGTTCAGCTACGCGCTCACCTGGCTGGCGGCCGACATAGCGCTGGGAGTCTCGAGCCCGGAGTCTGCACAAGGGATTGCGTTCATCATCATGTTCCCGCTGGCGTTCGTGTCCAACGCCTTCGCGCCCACGCAGGGCATGCCGGCCTGGCTGGCGACCGTCGCGAACTGGAACCCGGTGAGCGCGGTGGCCGCGGCCTGTCGCGTGCTGTTCGGCAACCCCAACCCTTCGGCGGCGGTCGATGCCTGGCCGATGCAGCATCCCGTGGAGGCCTCTCTTCTCTGGTCGTTGGTCATCCTGGTCGCATGCGTACCACTCGCCGCCCGGCTCTACCGGCGTCGCACGCGCAACTGAGGTCATTCTGATATCTCCGGGAAGTGGCGCTGCAGGGCTTCGTCGATGGCCGTCCCGAGTGACTCGCAGCGCCGGGCGAGCTGCGGCCGGCACTCGCGGCCGAGGCGGTAGAGCGCCCCGACGTAGACGCGCAGGTCGGCGAGCACGAAGGTCACCTGGTCGTCGCTGCGGGCCGGCGCCGAGTATCGGCCGTGCGCGGTGCCTACCGGCTCGTGGACGGTGCGGCTGCGCCGGCTCGCCTGCTGCCGGCAGTGGCCCGAGCAGCAGAGGCGGCGGCGTCCGGTGGCCGGCTGGGTGATCGGCTCGCCGCACTCGGTGCAGGTGGTCTGGTCCATGCCGGAAGGGTAGGCATCCCCTCACCCGTTCTGTGACAGAGGCTCGCGGGTTTTGCGACAAGCTCCAGATTCGGAAATCCACTTTTGGGCTTGGAGGGAGGCTCAGGCGGGCAGGGTGGGCGCTCGACGGGTTCCAGCTTCGACCCGCCCTACCGGGCAATGTATGCGAAGAGGGCACGACCTGCCGGCAGGGAGGGTCGCCCGGCCTTCGAGATCCTCAGGAATCCCGCCCCCGAGAGGATGTCATGCGTATGGCAGAGGACGCTTCCAGCTTCGGCATACGGGCTGCACGCGATACACAGTCGCTTGCTTACCCCGGAGGCCCACGCTAGCGGCACGGCTCCCTCGCTCTACCACGTCCACGGGTTCGGTGTCTTGCCTCCGAGCTTCACGCGGACGGTCAACAGCCTCGTTCCCCTCAGCACTCGGAAGGCGGCGACACTGCCCGGAGTCGCGTGCTTGAGGAACGCCTCCACGTCTTGTGCGGACTGGATGGGCCTGCCGTCGATGCTGAGGATGATGTCGCCGCCGACGTAGTAGTAGGTCCCCCCGGGGGTGCCCTTGAGCGCCTTGAGCGTCACCTCCCGGGTGCCGCCCCTGAGCCCGGCCTCGGCAGCGGGGCTGCCCGGCACGACTCCGTCCA
>CAIWHY010000047.1 GCA_903912585.1 uncultured Thermoleophilia bacterium
GGTCTTCAAGCATGGTAGTCGACGAGCGACAGGCGCACCGCGGCGGCGCAGCGAGCGAAGCCCGGCACGTGCCGAAGACGGCGGAACCTCAGCCGGAGCCCGAGCCGCGCCTGATGTACAGAGTCATCGCTGCTGCGCTCCGCGGCCCCAGCCATCGCCCAGCAGCAGTGCTCTTCATCGCCGTCGCCTTCGAGACCGTCTTCCTTGTGGCTCTCGGCGACGTGGGCCCAACGAGGTACACCCTCGGCATCCCCGGTTCTCTGATGGCGCTGACGGCCGTGGTCGCCGGCGCCGCCGGCGGCGCCGGCGAGGGGGGTCTCACCGTCCTCATCGGGGCGATCGTCTACTACGCGACGGTGGCCGGATTCGGAGGCCGAGGAGGGCTGCTGCCGACCCTGGTCTCCGCGAGTATCTGGGTCGCAGCGGCGCTGATCGCGGCATTTCTCTCCCAAGCCCTGCGCCGCCAGGCTGAGCGTCGACGCGAGGCAGCGGTCGCTCTCGTGCGGGCCGAGACGGCCCAGCGAGCCGAGGATGAGGTCACCCGCCTGCACGAAGCGCTCGAGCTGCAACTGGTGCCTCCGGCCTGCATCGAGAGATCCGATCTCGAGGTGATCACGCGGTATCTGCCGAGCGAGGATCGGCTACGTCTTGGCGGCGACTTTCTCGACGTCATGAGCCTGCCGCGCCAGGGCCTGGCCCTCATCATCGGCGATGTCAGCGGCCACGGCCCCGCCGCCGCGGCGCTGGGGGCTACGCTGCGCGCCACCTGGCAGGCACTGGTCATGAGTGGCGCGGACCGCTCCACGGTGAGAACGACGCTCGATGCGACCATGGTCCGCGAGCGCCGCGACGAAGATGCCTTCGCCACAGCGAGTCTCGCGTGGATCGACCGCGTCGGCGACCGGGACCGGCTGCACTTCCTCAATATCGCCCACCCGCTGCCGCTGCTCCTGACGGACGCGGTCAAGCCGCTTGCCGCTCCGCCGTCGCTCCCCATGGGCGTGGGCGGCGAGGCCCGCTTGAAGCTCCAGCCCGTCATCGTCACGCTCACGCCGCCGTGGACGCTCGTCTTCTACACCGACGGGCTCATCGAGGGCCGTGCGGCTCCGGGCTCATCTGATCGAGTCGGCGAGGAGGGCCTGGTTGCGCTTCTGAGTCGCCACGGGCCGATGGACGAGACGGCTGTCGACGAGCTGCTGGCTCAGGTGGTGTCGGCAAACGCTGGCCCCATGAGCGATGACGTGGCCCTGGTCGTCATCTCGCGCCGCGCCTGAGAGCACGCCGCCGCGCGCCCGATTGGCGATGGTGCGCAAGAGCACGACCGCCTCAACCAGCAGGCGCAAGCACGAGAGGTCCTTTGACCTGCACAGCACCTCGCTGCGCGGCGATGGGCCGGACACGCGCAGGAGCCGGCATCACCTGCGCGAGTGCCACTGCGTGTACCGCCGCGAGGCGCGTCTACCGGAGGCCATTTCGCGCGATTCAAGCAAGCCTCAGGCCGTGCAAAACCCCTGCTCTCGAGCGCAGAAGGGGTGGTGGACCGCAGCGGGATCGAACCGCTGACCTCCTCCGTGCAAGCGCATCAACTAGTCTGCTAATAGGTGCTATTGAGGGTTGGGGAGTGCGGCGTCAAGCGTGGATCTGAAAGCCCGAGCGCCACTGAGTGTCGCCAAGAGCTGACAGTAGATGCTCCGTTCGTTTGCCGGGTGTTGGCACAAGCAGTCCGCGCCCGCCGACGATGAATCCCGTACCCCACGACCCGCGAATCGATTTCGCGCCGCTTGTGTCTAGATTCGATCGCTCACATGAGCTTGCACATCGGCGAGGATCTGCTCGAGGCCGTTCTCTTGCTTCGTGCTCAATGCGAAGGGCCTTTCCGCGGCGCGCAACTCTTGCACCCTGGCGTGCACGCGCTGCCTGAGCGTCTTCCCGCCCGCGGCCGCCCAGCGATCGTGCACGGAGTGGTCGAGGAGATCGGCCATCCAGAACTCCCGGTAGTGCTGTCGAGTGTACTTTGTCGCGAGGAAGCTGCCTCCAGGGCCGACCGCCTCTATTTCTCCGAGCGCCAGCGTCTCGTCGTTGACCGGTGCCTCGCGCACGAATGCGCGCACATAGCCGGCCAGCTCATCACCGAGGACGATCGATTCGTACGAGCTCTGCAGGCCGGACTCGAGATAGCCGACGTCATGCAGAAGCGTCGCGCGGGAGAGGGCACCGAACAAGGTGGTAAGGGCCGCATCAGCGCTCCACTGCTCGTCCAGCATCTTGGCATCAGAGGTGGCCGCGTACGAGAAGCTGGGCAGCTTGTAATGACGCGCCAGGTCGCAGCAGCACTGCATCGCGGTCGCGTTCTCGGGCGCGGCGTATGGATCGGTCATGGTCCGCATGTCCATGATGCTACCGCCAGCGCCGTACACGAACGGCGCGCCCGCATTCACGAGTTGATGCAACACGAGCCCGCTGAGCACCTCGGCGTTGCCGACCAGCACGACGCCAGCGATCGAGCGCGGCCCCGTGGCGCCGGCGTTAGGCGCCGGGCAGTAAATCAGCGGTATGTGCAGCTCAGCACAGGCGATGACCTTGGTGAGCGCGTCCGGGTCGTGCTGAAGGGGTGGCGAGGGCATCGCGTAGATGGCGAAGCTCTCCGTCTCACCGCACAGCCTTGCCATCTCCTGCATGCGTGCCAGCACGGTGCCGTCGCGCGGTGCCACAATCAGCGGTTTGCGCGTGCCGCGCATCATGGCTGCGACCGAGCCGATATCATCGAGCTCACGCGGCAGGTCCTCAGGCAACCCCATGCTCATGACGAAGTCGATGTTGGGGAGGTGCTCGCA
Source organism: uncultured Thermoleophilia bacterium (assembly GCA_903912585.1). Taxonomy (GTDB): domain Bacteria; phylum Actinomycetota; class Thermoleophilia; order UBA2241; family UBA2241; genus CAIXSE01. The sequence continues at coordinate 2,835 of CAIWHY010000047.1, forward strand.
GAGGGCAGCCATGCCCTCTACGTCGGCGACCCGAGCGCGGCGGCGCTCACCGCTGTCGGGATCGCGCACATACAGAAGATCCGACCCGGTGCCGAAGTACATCTCGCCGTCGCGCAGCGCGAGCGGCGCGGTCTCACCGCCGCGCGGCTTTAGGAGCCAGTCGTGCGGCGCGCTGTCTAGGGCGGCGTCGACGAGGCGCGCCGGTATCCGCACCCTGCGACCATCCACCGACGCGCCAGCTGCTCGGAACAGCTCGCGTGCCGGGCCGTACATGACATCCACTCCGGTGTCGGCCAGAAGGTCCAGGGTAGCGCCGTGCAGGCGGCGGCAATCGTTCTCGTTCCACACCGTCAGGTAGGTCTCGCTGGTCAAGGAGGGACTCCTTCTCAAAGATGAGCTTCGCGGTTCAGGACTTGGCGGCCGCGGACGCGTCGGAGCTGGCGGCTGGCAGACTCGCTCTCCCCCTAGGTCCGCTTGGTGGCCGCCGCTTCTCCGTCTGCGTCAGGCCAGGACCTTGGACAAGAAGAGTTTTGTGCGCTCCTCCTTGGGGTTGACCAGGCATTGGTTCGGTGGCCCCGACTCAACGACGACTCCACCGTCGAGAAGTGCCACGCCGTCAGCGACCTCCTTGGCAAAACCAATCTCGTGCGTGACGACGATCATCGTCATGCCATCAAGCGCGAGGTTCTTCATGACGTCCAAGACCTCGCCGACCAGTTCGGGATCGAGTGCCGATGTGGGCTCGTCAAACAGCATCAGCTTGGGGTGCATGGCAAGTGCACGAGCAATTGCGACGCGTTGCTGCTGACCACCGGAAAGCTGAGCCGGGTAGTACTCCACTTGATTTGCCAGACCCACCTGGGCCAGCAGGCGCTCGCCCTCTTGTTCCGCCGCGTGTTTGCTGTCGTGGTGAACGTGTTTCGGGGCGGCCATCACATTCTGCAGCGCAGTCATGTGAGGAAAGAGGTTGAAGCGTTGAAAGACCATGCCAATCCTGGCGCGCTGCTTGGCCACGTCCTTGACCCTCATCTCGTGCAGTTTGCCGCCGCGCTCACGGTAGCCCATGAGGTCGCCGTCGACGTAGATGCGGCCATGGTCGATTCGCTCCAAGTGGTTGATGCAGCGCAGGAGAGTCGACTTGCCGCCGCCGCTCGGTCCGAGCAAGACGTAGGTCTTCTGCGGGTACACGGCGAGGTCGACGCCCTTGAGTACCCTGAGTTTGCCAAACGACTTCCAGACCTTCTTGACCTCGACCATCGGCCTGTCGGGTTCCAAGCCGGATGCCTGCGAGGACACAAGGTTCGCGTTCGAGCTAGGCATTGTGCACCTGTGCACGCTTGATCACTCGGCGCTCGGCACGCTTCTCCGCCGCCTCGGCCTCCTTCTGCCCGAATCCGCGTCCGAAGTGGCGCTCGAGATAGTACTGGCCGACGCTCATGATCGAGGTAAGGAACAGATACCAGATGCAGGCTACGAGGAGCAGCGGGATCGTCTTGAAGTTCTGCGCGTACGCCTGCTGGATGTTAGTCATCAAGTCAGTGCCCGAGATCACCGAGACAAGCGACGTCATCTTGATCATCGAGATGGTCTCGTTGCCCATCGGCGGGATGATGACGCGCATTGCCTGGGGCAACACGACGAGTCGCATGGTGAGTCCGCCGGACATGCCCAGCGAATGCGCGGCCTCATACTGGCCCCTGTCGACCGAGATGATGCCGGCGCGTACCAACTCGGCCGCATAGGCCGCCTCATTCAGGCCGAGAGCCAGGATGGCTGCAACGAACGCGCCGTAGAGCCTTCCCGTAGCGGCCGATCCGAACACGATTCCGGTGAAGGGGATTCCCAGGAAGATAGTTGGGTAGAGCGCGCCGAAGAAGCCCCAGAAGAGGATCTGCACCAGGATTGGCGTGCCGCGAAAGAACCAGATGTAGCCCCAGGCGGCAGCCTTGAGCACGGGGTTTTGGGACAGCCTCATGACCGCCAGCACGACGCCCCCCACAACGCCGATCACCATGGCAATGATAGTCAGCTCGATGGTGACGACTACGCCGCGAAGCACAAACGGTTGAAGCAGGGTCTGACCGACATACCTGATGTCGACCCTCGGGTTGTGCCACAGCGACCACAGCAGGGCCAAGAGAAGGAAGATGATGATCGCGGCGCTAATCCACCGGCCCCAGTGACGCAGCGGTATCGCATCGATTGCCAGGGACTCTTCGGCGTCGGGCGATTCCTGACCGCCGAAGGCAGTCGGCAGCGGCTGGGCAGTGGCGTCCACGGAGGTACTCATGACCAGCCTACTTGCCTTGGTTGACCATGGCTGAGGTGACCGCCAGTGACCCCAAGCCATACTTGTCGAGAATGCTCTTGTAGGTGCCATCGGTGATCAGCGACTGGAAAGCCTTCTGCACGGTGTCGACCAGCGGCCGGTCGGTCTTCAATACGCCGATGCCGGCGATGCCGGTGCCAAAGGCGGCGTCCCAGGAAGGCCCGTGGACGAGCGCGAAGGTATTGCCGCCTCCGGACGTTTTGACCATGTAGGCGGTCACAGACAAACCAGTGATCATTGCCTGAGCCTTGCCGGCGCTCACGGCGAGCAGAGCGTCGCTGGTAGTCGGGAAGGCTTGGATGGTGAGCGTGGGCTTACCCTCGGCCTTGAACTTGGCCTGCAGCGCGTGCAACTGGCCTGCCTCCGCGTCACCGCTCTCGTAGGCGAGGGTCTTGCCGGGGAGGTCGGCAACCGTTTGGATGTGGGCGGGATTCCCCGTCACCACCGCAATGCCATAGCCGTCCGTCGCATAGTCGACGAAGTCAAGCACCTTCTGACGCTGCTGAGTGTCCCACATGCCCGCCATGACCATGTCTTCCTTATGGGAGAGAAGGGCCGGCATGATGGCATCGAACGCGGTCTGGTCAAAGTTCGCTTTGACGCCCAGTCTAGCGGCGATCGCCTGGGAGAGGTCGTAGTCGAGGCCGGTCGCCTGCTTGCTGCCGACCGCGGTGTACATCTCCCAAGGTGGATAGGGGATGCTGGTGGCGACGTGGATGGTGCCGGCCGACTTGATGGCCGCGGGCAGCATGGCGTTGAGGGCCGAATCTGCCTTGACGTTGGCGACGTCGAAGCCGCTGGCTCTGGGACTCGCGCTGGTGGTCGTGCTCGAAGTCGAGCTCGAGCCACAAGCCGCGACCGTGATGCACAGCACCGCGACTGTCGTCAGCAGCGCGGCCACGATGGACGTACGTCTGAACCTCATGACTTCCCCCTTCTCGATTGCTGAAGCGGCGTGAGCGCCGCAGTGATCTCATCCATGAGCAGCCCCACATCCTTGGCCCCATCGACGTTTGCGATGAGTGCCGCAACGCGATTGGATGCTTCGCGCTGCATGTGGGGCGCCGTCAGCCAAACGAACTTGGCCTCAATCTCGTCAGTACCCCACGGCTGCTCTGGATAGAGAACGTTCTCGACCAGCCCCGATGACAGAACCCTGCCATCGGACAAGGTAACGCTGACGATCGCGGCGTCCTTGCCCATCGGGTCGTTGGCTTCCGA
>CAIWHY010000048.1 GCA_903912585.1 uncultured Thermoleophilia bacterium
CCCTACTTCTGCGCCGCTCCTCCGGGCAACGTGAAGTAGAAGGTCGCGCCCTTCTCCACCTCGGCCTCGGCCCACACGCGCCCGCCGTGGCGCGTGACGAGGCGCTGCACCGTGGCGAGGCCGATGCCGTCGCCCTCGAAAAGGCCTGCCTGGTGCATGCGCTGGAAGGCGCCGAAGAGGTGGGTCGCGTACTGGGCGTCGAAGCCGGCGCCGTCGTCGCGCACGAAGAAGGCGTGCTCGCCGCCCGCGTCCACGACGCCGACCTCGATGCGCGCCGTCTCGTGCATGCCGGTGAACTTCCAGGCGTTGCCGAGCAGGTTGACGAGGATCAAGCGCAGCAGCGCCGCGTCGGCCGCGACCCTCATGCCCGGCGCGACCACGGTCTCGACCTGCCGCTGCGGCTGCGCCTCGCGCAGGTCGTCGAGGACGGAGGTCGCCAGGGCGCTCACGTTGACGTCCTCGACGGCCATGTCCCGCCGCGAGACTCTCGAGAGGCCCAGGACCTCGTCGATGAGCGTGGCCATGCGCTGCGCGCCGGCGCGCACGCGCTGCAGGTGCTCGACGTCGGTCTCCGTGAGCTTGTCGCCCGCGTCCTCGATCACCATCTGGCTGAAGCCGTCGATGGCGCGCAAGGGCGCGCGCAGGTCGTGCGAGACCGAGTAGGCGAAGGCCTCGAGCTCCTGGTTGGTCGCCTCCAGCTGGGCGGTGCGGCTCACCACGCGCTCCTCGAGCTCGTCGTTGAGGCGGCGGATCTCGCCCTCCGACTTCCTGCGCTCGCTGACGTCGTTGAACGTGACCACGAGTCTGTCCGCGATGAAGGCGGCGTGGAGCTCGCAGATGCGCACGGAACCGTCGCCGCAGGCGATCCGGTACTCTCCCGCGTTGACCGCCTCCCCGGACTGTCGCGCCGCTTCCACGGCGGGCTTCCAGCGATCGATCACCGCGTGCCGGTAGCCGGGGTCCGGGTACGCCAGCTCATACCACTCAGCCGCCGTGGGCGCCGTGTGTCCGAAGAGGGCCAGAGCACTGCGGCTCCAGTAGTCGATGACGTCGTCTCTGACGTCGACCAGGGCGATCGGGAACGGAGTCGTGTCGAGGATCGCACGCAGTGAAGCCTCACTCTCGCTCATGATCTGTTGCGCGTGCCTCCACTCGGTGACGTCCTGGTAGTACCCGAACACGGTGGGTCCGGCGGCGGAGGCGTCGCCCTCGACCATGCCCTCTCCGTGCAGGATGTGCTCGCTGCCGTCGCGGTGGATGACCCGGTACTCCACCGGGATGGGCACGCCGGTCTCGAACACGGCCGCGATCGTCTTGTTGAGCGAGTCGCGGTCGTCGGGGTGCACGCGCGCCTCGATGACGGGCGCGAAGTCGCCGTCGAACTCATCCCGCTCGATGTCGAAGAGCCGGTACATCTCCGGCGACCAGGTGGTCTGCTGCGTCGCCGGCTGCCAGCTCCAGCTGCCCACCAGCGCGACGCTCTCGGCGATGTCGCGCATCGCTTCGCTTGCCAGCAGCGCATGCCGTCCCCTGACACGCGCGTCGATATCGGTGAAGGCCAGCCAGGCGCCGGC
>CAIWHY010000049.1 GCA_903912585.1 uncultured Thermoleophilia bacterium
ATCTGGGCGAACGCCGCAAGGTACGCGTCACGTCCACGAGCCGGGCCGGCGCCACCGCCACGGTCCTGAAGAAGGGGTCGAATTGACCGGCCCCCGCCGATTGGCTATCATCGTCTGCCGTTGTCTTTCCGGGAGTTGAAATGAAGAAGTCCGACGATACCTATGCTGTCATCCGCGTCGGTGGCCAGCAGTTCAAGGTCAGTACAGGCGACACCATCGTCGTCGACCGTGTGGACGCCGAAGAGGGCAAGAGCCTCACGTTCGACACGCTCGCGGTGCGCACGGCCAGCGGCGAGTTCGACGCCGAGGCCGCCAAGCACGCCAAGGTCAAGGCCAAGGTGGACGAGCACCTTCTGGGCGAGAAGATCAAGGTCTTCACGTACAAGCCCAAGAGCACGTTCAAGAAGACGAAGGGTCATCGCAGTCGGCTCAGCAAGCTGACGATCGAGGCGATCACCCTCAAAGAGTCCAAGGAGCAGGCAAGTGGCGCATAAAAAGGGCGCCGGCACCAGCCGCAACGGTCGCGACTCCGAGTCCAAGCGTCTCGGCGTCAAGGCCTACGCGGGCCAGGTGGTCCCGGCAGGATCGATCATCGTGCGCCAGCGCGGAACCAGGTTCCGCCCAGGCGAGAACGCCGGCATCGGCGTCGACCACACCATCTTCGCCAAAGTGACGGGCCGTCTGGTCTTCACCGCCAAGGGCGCGGGCCGCTTCATCTCCGTCGTCCCCGAGGCCTGAGCGCAGCCGGCTCCGGCCGGCGCCAGTCACCATGCTCGACAGGGCCAGCATCTGCGTGCGTGCGGGTCGCGGCGGTAACGGCTCGATGAGCTTCCGCCGCGAGAAGTACGTGCCCAAAGGCGGGCCCGACGGCGGCGACGGCGCGCCCGGCGGGGACGTCGTGCTCGTCGCCACGCGCCAGCTCCACGACCTCAGCCACTTCCGCCACAAGCATCATTTCCGCGCCCAGGACGGCGGCCAGGGACGCGGCGCCAACAAGCGCGGCGCCGACGGCCTGGAGCTCCTCGTGCAGGTACCCGTGGGCACCGAGGTGCTGGGCGTGGAGGGCGAGGTGCTCGGCGACCTCGTGCACCCCGGCCAGCGCCTCTGCGTCGCTCGCGGCGGCGAGGGCGGCCGCGGCAACGTCTGCTTCAAGAGCTCGACGCGTCAGGCGCCGAAGTTCGCCGAACGAGGGCTGGACGGCGAGGAGCTGTGGCTGACGCTCTCGCTCAAGCTCCTCGCCGACATCGGCCTCGTGGGCCTCCCCAACGCCGGCAAGTCGTCGCTTCTGGCGGCGCTTACGCGGGCGCACCCCAAGATCGCCGCCTACCCTTTCACGACCATCGAGCCCAACCTGGGCGTCATCTACCTGGGCGAGAGCACCGCCGTGATCGCCGACATCCCGGGGCTCATCGAAGGCGCCAGCGAGGGCGCCGGGCTCGGCCACCGCTTCCTGGCGCACATCGAGCGGACGGCGCTGCTGCTGTACGTCCTCGACGGCGGGGAGGGCGCGGAGGCGTGGCCCGCCGCCCTCGGCACGGTCCGCGGCGAACTGGGAGCCTTCCGCGCCGAACTGCTCGAGCGCCCGGCGGTCGTCGTCGTCAACAAGGCCGACCTGCTCGACGACGCTGGCAGGGAGGAGGCCGGCGCGTTCCTCGCCGGTCTCGGCTGGCCGGCGGCGGCCGTGCTCGTCTCTGCCGCGGACGGCGCCGGGCTGCCGGACCTGGTGGCGGCGCTGGACGAGGTCATGGCGCAGGCACGCGCCGCCCAGGATGCCGCGGCGGCGGAGCGCGCGGCGCAGGCTCCCGTCGTCCTTCGCCCCGCCGACGAGCGCCTCGAGACCTTCACCGTGGCGCGGGAGGACGACTACTTCGTCGTCCACGGCGTCCAGCTCGAGCGTCTGTTCGCCAAGGCCGACCTCGACAACGAGGATGCGGTCGCCTACCTCCAGAAGTTGATCGAGCGCGCCGGCCTCAACGACGCCCTGCGCCGTGCCGGCGCGCTGCCCGGCGACACCGTCGTGGTCGGCGAACAGGAGTTCGAGTTCGCGTGAGTGCCGGCATTCGGTCGACAAGCCGCGCCACCGGCCGCTCCCCGGGCCGCGTCGCGCCGCTTTGCTAGAATCCGCCGCATGAAGACCATCGTCGTCAAGGTCGGCTCGAGCACCGTGGCCGACGACCAGTTGCGGCTGCGCCGGAGGCTCCTCGCGGGGGTGGCCGCCGACATCGCGGATCTGGTCCACGCGGGGCGCCGCGTCGTCCTCGTCTCGAGCGGCGCCATCGCCTGCGGCCAGCACGTCCTCGGGGTCACCGAGCGGCCGCGGCTGGTGCCGGCCCTGCAGGCGGCATCGGCCGTGGGGCAGGGCCGCCTCTTCGCGCACTATGAGCGGCTCTTCGCCGACCAGGAGCTCACCGCCGCCCAGGTGCTGCTCACGAGCGACGACTTCTCGCGCCGCACGAGCTACGTCAACGCGCGCAACACCCTCCGTCGCCTCCTGTCCTGGTCGGTCGTGCCGGTCGTCAACGAGAACGACACCACCGCCACCGACGAGATCCGCTTCGGCGACAACGACGTGCTCGCGGCTCAGGTGGCGATCATGCTCGGCGCAGGCACGCTCGTGCTGCTCACCGACCAGGACGGTCTGTACACCGGGGACCCGCGCCGCGACCCCGGGGCCAGGCTCGTGGCGCGCGTCGACCACCCGCGGGACCTGACGGCGCTCGACGTCGGGGGCGCCTCACAGCGCGGCGCCGGCGGGATGCGCGGCAAGGTGGCCGCCGCGCTCATGGCGGGCGCCGCCGGAGTGGGCACGGTGATCGCCAACGGCTCGCGCCCCGGCGTCCTGCGCGACGTCGCCGCCGGCGAACCCGTCGGGACGTTCGTCGCGCCGCGGCCGACGCGCGTCTCCGCCTTCAAGCTGTGGCTCCGCTACGCCAAACCGGTGCGTGGTACCCTTGAGATCGATGCGGGGGCGGTCCGCGCTCTCGCCACCGGAGGCAGCAGCCTGCTGCCGGTCGGCGTCCGGGACGTGCACGGCGCTTTCGTCCCCGGGGATGCGGTGGCGATCGTGGACCGGCAGGGAGCAGAGGTCGCGCGGGGCCTCACGACGATGAGCGCCCGCGACCTGCGCCGCGTGCGCGGCCTGCGCAGCGACGAGCTGCGCGCCCTAAATCCCCAGCTGGACGACGAAGTCGTGCACCGGGACAGCCTGGTGCTGAGCGCGGAGGAGGCAGAGTGAGCGTCGAACAGGTCTGTGCCGCGGCGCAGCGCGCGTCCCGCGTCCTCGCGGGGCTGGCTCCGCTGCGCAAGGACGCGGCGCTCGACGCCATCGCCGAGGCCATCGAGCGCCGGTCTGCCGAGATCCTCTCCGAAAACGCCGAGGACCTGCGGCTGGCGCGCGCCTCCCGGCTCGCCGATGCGCTCGTCGACCGCCTCCTCCTCGACGAGGACCGGCTG
>CAIWHY010000050.1 GCA_903912585.1 uncultured Thermoleophilia bacterium
CGGCCGCTTCGGCCTCGAGGTGACGTACCTGCCGCAGGAGGCGCCGCTCGGCCTGGCGCGACCTTGGCCGCGCGGCGCATCCGTGCTTTAGTTGCGCGGGGGTACTGCATTCTCTGGGGGAGGAGCCACCGTGCATAGGACGACCCGCTCACTGAGGTGCCGGCTGTTCTTGACCGCGCTCGCCGTGACGCTCTGCGCGGGCCTCGCCTGCGGCGTGGCCAGCGCGCTGGCCACCAGCGGCAGCCCGTCACCGTCCACCGGCAGGACCATCCTGCGCCTGGGCTGGACGGTGGACCCGGACAGCCTCAACCCGTTCATCGGCTTCCTGCAGTCCTCCTACGAAGTGTGGGCGCTCAACTACGACTACCTCGTGGGCGTCGACGCCGCCGACCTCAGCCGGCCGCAGGGCCTCGACAAGGCGACGGGCCTCGCCTACCAGTGGTCGCACACGCCAGACGGCCTCGTGTGGACGTTCAAGGTGCGCTCCGGCGTCAAGTGGCAGGACGGTCAGGCGTTCACGGCTCGCGATGTGGCCTTCACGTACAACTACGTGATCAAGGGCAACATGGGGAACTTCACGAGCTACACGCAGTTCATCACGCGGGTCACGGCGCCCGACGCGACCACCGTGAAGATGTACTGCAGCAAGCCCAAGGCCAACATGCTCTCTTTGGCGATCCCCATCCTCCCCGAGCACATCTGGAGCAAGGTCTCGTACAAGGCGGCGGCGGCCTCGTTCCAGAACGACCCGCCGATCGTCGGCACCGGGCCCTTCCAGGTGGTCGAGCGCAAGAAGGACGAGTACGTGCGCCTCGTCGCCAACAAGAGCTACTGGCGCGGCGCCCCCAGGGTCGGCCAGGTCATCTTCCAGAACTACCAGAACACCGACACCATGGCCCAGGACCTCAAGACGGGGAACCTGCAGGCCGCGGTCGGCATCCCGCAGGCTCAGTTCGGCGAGCTCGGCAAGGCGCCGCTGACCTCCATCAAGGGTGCCAACCTGAGCTTCGACCAGCTCGCCTTCAACTGCTACGCGGGGCCGTCGCTCGGCAACCGCGTGCTCACGGATCCCAAGTTCCGCCAGGCGCTCAGCTGGGCGGTGGACCGCCAGCGCATCAGCGACATCGCCTACAACGGCTTCTCGGCGCCGGGCACGAGCGTCATCTCCGGCGGCTACTACGAGAGCCCGCCGGACTGGCACTGGGAGCCCACGGCGGCGCAGAAGTACGGCTTCGACCTCGCCAAGGCCGGCCAGATGCTCACCGCTGCCGGCTACCCGCTGGTCAACGGCAAGCGCGTGGACAAGCAGGGCAAGCCCATCACGCTGCGCCTCTGGGCCCGCACGCAGAGCGACCAGAGCCAGAGCTCGGGCCGCTTCATCACCGGCTGGTTCCGCCAGCTCGGCCTCGGCATCACCTTCTCGGTGATCGATGAGAACACGATCACCGACCACATCCTCAACACCGTCAAAGGCAAGCTGACGCCGGACTACGACATGTTCCTCTGGGGCTGGGTCGGCGAGATCGACCCCAACTTCATCCTCTCGGTCTTCCTCACCAGCCAGATCGGGTCGTGGAGCGACTGCGGCTGGTCCGACCCGCAGTACGACCGGATGTTCGCCGAGCAGCAGACGACGCTCGACGTGAACAAGCGGCTCCAACTGGTGCGCGCGATGCAGCAGACCCTCTACGAGCAGTCGCCCTACATCGTGCTCGTCTACCCCAAGGACATCGAGTCCTACAACACCGGCTCGTGGACCGGCTGGGTGCGCTCGCCGGCCGGCCGCGGCGGCGTCTTCTACACCACCGCGGTCGACACGTACCTGTACGTTCATCCCAAGAGTACGGCCGAGGGCGGCGGCGGCGGGAAGAGCAACGCAACGGCGTGGATCGCCGTCGCGGTCGTCGCGGTGATCGGCGCCGGGTTCGTGGTGTGGATCGGCCGGCGCCGCGGCCGGCGCCAAGCCGAGACGGAAGGATAGCGGCGCCCGCGCGGCGCAGGCTAGGAGGCGAAGCTCAGATACGGCCGCCAGCTCTCGTGGATGTGGTCCACGTAGAGGAAGACGAAGGCGGCCGGCTCCGGCTGCCGCGGCTTGCTCATGAGGCTCAGGCCGGCCACGTGCGGCGGCCGGTCGCCCTTCTTGCGGTTGCAGGGCGCGCACGAGGTGACGAGGTTGTCCCAGGTGTCCGGACCGCCCTTGGAGCGCGGCACGACGTGGTCGACCGTGAGGTGACGGTCGCTGCCGCAGTACTGGCAGCGGTGACGGTCGCGCGCGAAGACGGCGCGCCGCGAGATCCGCGAAGCGGCGGCGCGGTGCGGCACGTGTACGTAGGTGCGCAGGCGGATGACGTGGGGGAGCTCGTAGACGGCGCGTTCGGTGCGGTACGAGGAGCCCGAGTGCTCGAGGACCTCCGCCTTCTCCTTGAACACCAGCACCAAGGCACGCCGCATGCTGCACACATTGAGCGGCTCGTAGGTGGTGTTCAAGACAAGCACCTTACGCATGTCTCCGGATGGTAGCAGAAAGGTGTGCGCGTGTGGCCAACGCACTAGACTGAGCCGGTGGACCTCTTCTCGATGAGCGACGAGCAGACAGCGGCCGAGGCGCCCCTCGCGGCGCGCATGCGGCCGCGCTCGCTGGGCGAGTTCGTCGGCCAGGAGCAGATCGTCGGCCCCGGGACCGTGCTGCGCGCGGCGGTGGAGGGCGGCGAGCTGTTCTCGATGATCTTCTTCGGCCCGCCCGGCTGCGGCAAGACCACGCTCGCGCGCGTGATCGCCGCCGAGACCGGGGCGCGGCTCGTCCAGCTCTCCGCCGTCAGCTCGGGCACTGCCGACGTGCGCGCCGCCATAAAGGGCGCGCGCGAAGCGCGCTCCCTCGGCGCGGCGCACACGATCCTCTTCATCGACGAGATCCACCGCTTCAACAAGGCGCAGCAGGACGCGCTGCTCCCGGCGATCGAGGACGGCATCGTCGCGCTCATCGGCGCGACCACCGAGAACCCCTATTTCGAGGTCAACTCGGCGCTTCTCTCGCGTTGTCAGCTCTACCGGTTCGAGCCCTTGCCGGCGGGGATGGTGGTGCAGGTGGTCGAAGCCGCGCTGGGCGACGCGGGGCGCGGCCTCGGCGGCAAGGCCGTCGCCCTCGGCGACGGCGGGCTCGCCTTCCTTGCCGAGATCTCGCGCGGCGATGCTCGGGTCGCGCTCAACGCGCTCGAGACGGCGTATCGTTCGCGCGCCGCGCGGCGTCCGCCCGGCGATGCGCCGGCGCTGCTGACCATCACCGTCGACGACCTGCGCGACGCCGCCCAGAAGAGCCCCGTCAGCTACGACCGCGAGGACTCGCACTACGACACCATCTCGGCCTTCATCAAGTCGATGCGCGGCAGCGACGCCGACGCCGCGATCTACTACATGGCCTCGATGCTGGCCGGCGGCGAGGACCCGCGCTTCATCGCGCGCCGCATGATCGTGTTCGCCAGCGAGGACGTCGGCAACGCCGACCCGCAGGCGCTGCAGGTGGCGATCGCCGCCTCGCGCGCGGTGGAGTTCGTCGGCCTGCCCGAGTGCCGCATCAATCTGAGCCAGGCGGTGGCCTACCTCGCCCTCGCGCCCAAGAGCAATGCCGCGTACAAGGCCGTCGACGCGGCCATGGACGACGTCCGCCGCGACGGCAACCAGCCGCCGCCGCCCCACCTGCGGGACGGGAGCTACCGCGGCGCGAAGGAACTCGGCCACGGCATCGGGTACAAGTACCCGCACGCGCACGGCGGCTGGGTGGCGCAGCAGTACCTCCCGGACAAGCTCTCAGGGCGCCGCTACTACGTGCCGGTGCGCGGCGTGGAGCTGCAGATGGAGGCCCTTCTGAAGGAACGGGACGGCCGAGTCGCGCCCGACGAGGGCGCAGACATGGAGGACGGCGATGAGTAGGACCTACCTCGTCGTCCTGCTGTTCCTCGCGGTAGCGCTGATCGCGCTGGTGGTCCTGTGGTGGTACGCCCGCCGCGTCAAGACGGACCTCGACCACCCGGGGATCGTGCCGGGAGCGCGTGGCGTGGTCGAGCTGCGAGCGGAGAGCATCGAGCAGTTGCGCCGCCTCAGCGGTGAGCCCATCCTGCTCAAGCAGAGCGAGGAGGGCGTCCGCGTCCAGATCGAGCACCGGCCCATGATGCCGCTGATGGCCTTCGTGGGCCAGGACGTCAGCGCCGCCCTCGGAGAGGCGGCGAGCGCCGTGTCGGAGCTCTACGGGCCGGTCTGGGTGGTGCTTCTGAGCCCCGCGGGGGACGGCCAGGCAACGGTGCAGCGCCTGGCCTGAACCGCTGGGCGCTGTGTACACCCAAGCAGAGTGCAGGACTGGCCCGCGGGGGACCGTATACGGGCCTGTACACTGGTAAAGTCGAGAACACTATCTACCGAAGAACACTTGGCCGGACTTGCACGCCCGCGAGCCCGGCATGACGCGTGGAAGCCCTCGAGGAGGCAGCGATGAAGCGACTCATGAAGTTCCTGCTGGGACTCACCGTAGGAGCGGCGGTCGCCATGCTGCTCGCCCCGAAGAGCGGGCGCGAGCTGCGTCAGCAGCTTATCGGCGGGGCCAGCGGCAAGCTGCTCCCCGCCGCGCCGGACGAGTCCCCTTGGCCCGAGGCCGAGAGGGCCTGGGACGCCGGCGCCGCCGCGACGGCCGTGGCCGAGCCGGAGCCTCTGGCGGACGAGGCCATCGCCGAGGAGCCGGTCGCCGCGGAGCTCGTCGTCGAGGAGATCGCGGTCCCGCAAGTAGTCGTGGACGAGCCGGGCATCGAGGAGGTGGTCGCCGTCGCCGAGACGGTGAGCATCTCCGGCGACGGCGTCGTGACGGACACCGTGGTGACGACGGACACGACCACGTGGGCGCCGCCCGAGGCGGAAGCGCCGCTGGCGGAGGCGGTCGTGGATGAGGTCCCGGAGCCGGTCGCAGAAGAGGCCCCCGCGCCGGTCGCCGAAGAGGCCCCCGCGCCGGTCGCCGAAGAGGCCCCCGCGCCGGTCGCCGAAGAGGCCCCCG
>CAIWHY010000051.1 GCA_903912585.1 uncultured Thermoleophilia bacterium
GCGTGAACGGCGCTCCGGAGAAGCCGATCAGCGGCGTCTTGCCGTCGATCTCGTGGCGCACGAGGCGGATGGAGTCCATCACGTACTCGAGGTCCTGCGCCGCGTCGATCGTGTGCACGCCCTCGAGGTCGCGGGCGTTGCGGACGGGCCTCTCTATCACGGGCCCGTCCTCCACCGTGAAGTGGAAGCCGATGCCCATGGGCTCGAGCGGCAGGAGGATGTCGGCGAAGATGATCGCCGCGTCGAGCTCGAAGCGTTTCAGCGGCTGCAGCGTGACCTCGGCGGCGATATCGGGCCGCATGCACATCTCGACGAACGAGAGCTTCTCGCGGATGGCGCGGTACTCGGGCAGGTAGCGTCCCGCCTGGCGCATCAGCCAGACGGGCGTCGCGTCGACGGGCTTGCGGGCGCAGGCATCGAGAAGGCGCATCGTCATCCCCTGGTCGGGCGGTGGTCGTCCCCTCGGCGGCCGGCCAGGCCACTCCGCGGGCGCGTCATTGTAGCAAACGGGAGCCCGGAGGCTCCCGCAGGACAGTCGGCGCGAAGCCGGTCGCGGCTCACTCCGCCGGCCTGTACCCCTCGCCGAGTGCCGCCTTGCGGCAGACGTGACACACGGTCAGGCGGGCGTCGCACGACTGCGGCGACACCATGTGGTAGCGGAGCGCGCGGGCGCTGAGCTGGGAGCCGCAGAGGGCGCACGTCGTGCTGTCGATGGAGCGTACCGTCGCGTCACAGGACTGCAGGACAGGCGGGGCCTCGTCGGCAGCTGGTGCCTTCGGCAGTGGGTGGACTTGGCTCATCGGTCCTCCCGTTGGCGAAGCGGCTTGCGGCTCCCCGGGCGGGGGCGCGGAGCCGAGTCGTGGTACCCATATAAGTGCCCCGCTCGGGGGCTTTCGTAACGCCCACGGGGGGAGCGCCGCCGCCTCGGAGGGCCTTCGGGCGGCGCTCCGCTGCTTCTCGTTTCTCAACGCCCGGGCGGAAACAGGCCCCGCCCGGTCCGGTATACTATCGCGCAATCGTGTGGCGATACGCACACAACGCGGCGCCACGGCATCCGGGATCCGCCACGCCGGCCTACGGGTCGGCGGCGTCTCCGAGATTCGAAGACGATGGACCCTCGGCGGATTCATCAAGCTTGCAGGACGCGAGCCTGCGCCGGGGGCTCTCCTTATCCGCACCGGCAAATCCATAAGCCTTAGTGATTTGTAATAGAAGCCTTTTGCATTCAGAATAGACGGGTCTGAAGCTACCACGAGGGGGAGCATGAACATCGTCTCCAAAACGCCCGACGTCCCGCGCGTGAACGGCGGCGTCCTGCTGTTCCGGAGCTGCCTTGTCTCGGCCGAGTACCCAGGCTCAGAGGCCGCCACCAAGTGGCTGTTCGACCGGTTCGACATCGAGTACACGGTCCACCCCGAGCAGACCTGCTGCACCGGCCTCGGCTACTACTCCGAACTCGTCCCCGTCGCCACCTCGGTCGCGCTCGCGGCACGCAACGCCTGCGTCGCCGTCGAGGACGGGCACCCGACGATGAGCTACATGTGCTCCACCTGCTACGCCATCAACAAGAAGGCGCGCAACATCCTCAGCGTCGACTCGTACCGCGCCGACACCAACAAGGTGCTGGCCAAGGTCGGGCGCGAGTACACGGACGCGGTCGCCGACCAGATCCAGCACAGCCACACGATGGAGATCCTCTGGAGCGCCCACGAGAGCATCCCGGGGCTGATCCAGCGCCGCCTCGACGGCATCAAGGTCGCCACCCACCCCGCCTGCCACTACTGCAAGGTCTTCCCCGACGAGGTGATGGGCGACGCCGAGAACTTCATGATCCCGGAGGACCTCCTCGAGGACACCGGCGTCATCAAGACCGGGCTCTACAACGAGAAGACGACCCACTGCGGCGCCGGCTTCCGCCAGCGCTTCGTGAACCCCGGCATCGCCGTCGCGGTGACGCGCGAGAAGCTCCGCCGCCTGGCGCAGGAGAAGGTCGACGTGTGCGTGCACATGTGCCCCAACTGCGCCATCCAGTTCGACCGCCACCACAGCATCATCGAGGCCAGTGCCCAGGAGCGGTACCCGTTCGTGCACCTGCACGTGCAGCAGCTCCTCGCCCTGGCCCTCGGCGCCGACCCCGACAAGGACTGCGGGCTCGGCTCGCACTCGCAGGACGTCGAGCCGCTGCTCGAGCGCATCGGCGCGCGGACGCCGGCGGTGACGCGATGAGGGCCGGCGTCTTCCTCTGCCAGTGCGGCGGCAACATCTCGGGCGTCCTCGACCTCGACGACCTCGCCGCCCACGTGCGCCCGATGGACGGTGTCACCACGGTCGCCATCAACCAGTTCATGTGCGGCACCGAGGGTCACCAGATGATCAGCGAAGCCGTGGAAGACCGTGGCCTCGACCACCTGATCGTCGCCAGCTGCTCGCCGCGCTTCCAGGGCCCCACCTTCGAACGCATCGCGCGCGAGCTGCGCCTCGGCGAGAACGCGGTGGCCTTCGCCAACCTGCGCGAGGGCTGCAGCTTCATCCACAAGGACCAGCCCGAGCTCGCCCAGGAGAAGGCCAAGAAGATCCTCGCCGGAGCGATCGCGCGCGCCCAGCACCAGAGCGACCTGCCGCGCCAGCGCACGTTCCTGCACCGCTCGGCGGTGGTGGTCGGCGGCGGCATCGCCGGCATGACCGCCGCCGAGGAGCTCGCCGCCTCCGGCATCGAGGTCCACATGGTGGAGCGCCAGCCGAGCATCGGCGGCTACATGGCCCGGCTCAGCAAGACCTTCCCGACCGAAGACTGCGCCATGTGCTCGCTGGCGCCGCGCCTCACGAGCACCGCCCTCGAAGGCCGCGTGCACGTGCACACGCTCACCGAGGTCGACGAGATCAGCGGTCCTCCCGGCGAGTTCAGCGTCAAGCTGCGCCACAGGCCGCGTTACGTGAGCGAGGCCTGCGTGGGCTGCGGCGAGTGCGTGCCGGTCTGCCCGGTCAAGCTCCCCAACGACTTCGACTTCGGCGTGAGCGAGCGCAAGGCGATCGACCGCCAGTTCGCCAACGCCGTGCCGAGCACGTTCGCGATCGAGAAGAAGGGCTGGAGCCCGTGCAAGAGCGCCTGCGCCGTGCACACCTCCGCGCAGGGCTACGTGGCGCTCGTCGCCGCCGGCCGCTTCGAGGAGGCCTACCGCGTCGCCAGCGAGCCCAACCCGTTCGGCAGCGTCTGCGGCCGCATCTGCACGCACCTCTGCGAGACCGCCTGTGCGCGCGGCAAGGTCGACGACCCGATCGCCATCGCAAGCCTCAAGCGCTTCGTCGCCGACACCGTCGGCCCGACCGTGCCGGTGCAGCCGGCGCCGATCGTCCACGAGGAACGAGTGGCGATCGTCGGCGCCGGCCCCGCCGGCATCACCTGCGCCCGCGACCTGGCCGACCTCGGCTACCGGGTCACCGTGTTCGAGGCCCAGCAGGTCGCCGGCGGCATGCTGCGCACCGGCATCCCCGACTACCGCTTGCCGCACGACGTGATCCAGCGCGAGGTCGACCAGGTGCTGGCCAAGGGCATCGAGCTCAAGCTCGGCCGCCGCGCCGGTACGGACTTCACCGTCGACGGCCTGCTCGAAGACGGCTACCAGGCCGTCTACCTGGCGACCGGCCTGCAGAAGAGCGCCGAGGCGCCGCTCCCGGGCGACGACCTGGGCGGCGTCACGCGCGCCGTCGAGCTCCTCCGGGAGCTCAACCTCGGCGGCACGCCGATCGTCGGCAGCAAGGTCGTCGTGATCGGCGGCGGCGACGTGGCGCTCGACGCCGCGCGCTCCGCCATCCGCCTGCAGAAGCAGGCCGGCAAGGAGCCGGACGTGACGCTCGTCTACCGGCGTTCCAAGGTCGAGATGCCGGCCAACGTCACCGAGGTCGAGGAAGGACGCGAGGAAGGCCTCACGGTCGAGTTCCTCGTGCAGCCGCTCGCCATCGAAGGCAAGGGCAGCAAGGTCGCCTCCATCAAGCTGCAGCGCTGCGCGCTCGGCGAGCCGGACGAGTCCGGCCGGCGCCAGCCGGTCGCCGTCGCCGGCTCGGAGTTCGAGCTCGTGGCCGACACCATCGTCTTCGCCGTCGGCCAGGCGCTCGTCGACGACTTCGCGCAGGGCTGCGACGGCCTAGAGCTCGAGGCCGGCCAGATCTGCGTCGACCGCGACACCATGATGACGACCCGCGAGGGCGTCTTCGCCGGCGGAGACGCCGCGGCCATGGGCTTCTACACGGCGATCGAGGCCGTGGCGGCCGGCCGCAGGGGCGCCGCCTCGATCCACAACTTCCTGCGCGGGCAGCGCCTGCTGCCGGTATGGGACGACGAGCGCGAGGTCGCCCGGCCGACGGAGGAGGAGCTGGCCGCCATCGCCATCGGCCAGCGCGTGCCGATGCAGATGGTCGACGGCCTCCAGCGCCGCGGCGACTGGCGCGAGGTCAGCGACGGCTACACGGCCGAGCAGGCCGTCGCCGAGGCCGAGCGCTGCCTCAACTGCGCCGTGTGCAGCGAGTGCGACAGCTGCGTGCGCGCCTGCCCGAGCGGCGCCATCGACTGGGACCAGGCCGAGACCATCGAGGGCATCACCGTCGGCGCCGTGATCATCGCCACCGGCCACCAGGAGTTCGACGCGCGCCGCAAGCGCTCGCTGGGCTACGGCCGCTACGACAACGTGATGACGCAGAGCCAGCTGGCGCGGTTGCTGGCTGCCGCCGGCCCTACCGCCGGCGAGCTCGAGCGCCCGTCCGACAAGGGCGTGCCCAAGAACGTCCTCATGCTGCAGTGCGTCGGCTCGCGCGACTGCCAGTCCTCCGGCAACGAGCACTGCTCGGCCGTCTGCTGCCTGTTCGCCACGCTGCACAGCTCGCTCATCAAGCAGCACTACCCGGACACCGAGGTCACCATCGGCTATACCGACCTGCGCGCCCCCGGCAAGGCGCACGAGGAGTACTACAAGCTCGTGCAGTCGCGCGGCGTGCGCTACGTGCGCGGCCGCGTCAGCGAGATCATCGAAGAGCCCGACAAGAGCCTGCGCGTGCGCCTCGAGGACACGCTCACGGGGCGCAAGAGCGAGGAGCTCTTCGACCTCGTCGTGCTCTCGGCCGGCCTCGAGGCGAGCGAGGGCACCAAGGACATCGCCCACGTCGCCGGCCTGCAGACCGCGTCCGCCGGCTTCATCAAGGAGTACCACCCCAAGCTGGCGCCGGTCGACACGCAGCGCACCGGCATGTTCGTGGCCGGCACGGCGCAGGGGCCCAAGAACATCCCCGACTCGATCGCCCAGGCCAAGGCGGCGGCGGCCCGTGCCATCGGCATGCTCAGCACGGGCTTCGTGCTCACGCCGGCGCAGGTCGCGGCGAGCGACCCCGACGTGTGCATCGCCTGCGGGGTCTGCGAGACGGTCTGCCCGCAGGGCGCCGTGGCCGTGACCACCGGCGCCGACGCGCACTCGGTGGTCGACCCCAACATCTGCCGCGGCTGCGGCATCTGCAACGCCGAGTGCCCCACGGGAGCCATCCAGCTCGGCGGCTTCAGCGACGAAGAAGTGCTGGCGGAGGCGACGGTCTGATGGCCGCCGCTCCTGCCGCTTCGGCGGCCGGCCGCGAGACGGGCGTCGGCCAGCCGGCCGTCGCCGGCCGCAGCGTCGTCGCCTTCTGCTGCCGCGAGTGCGCCTACGCGGCCGCCGACGCGAGCGCCAACGCGCGCACGTCGCTGCCGCCGACCGTGCGCCTCGTGCTGATGCCCTGCACCGGCCGCGTCAGCCCGCTGCACCTGCTGAGCGCGCTGGCCGAGGGCGCCGACGGCGTCATGGTCGCCGGCTGCCTCGAGGGCCAGTGCCACTACCGCGAGGGCAACTTCAACGCCATCGACCGCGTCGCGTTTGTGCAGCGCCTGCTCAAGAGCGTGGGCGTCGCGCCCGAGCGCTGCCGCATGTTCACGATGAGCGCCGGCGAGCCGCCCAAGTTCGTCGCCGCCGTCAAAGAGATGGACCGCGTGATCGGCGGCCTGCCGCCGCTGGAGCGTTCCGCCGTACCGGCAGTCGCGAGGGGGGCCGCCTGATGCCGCTCACCAACCGCGGACGCGCGATCCTCAGCCGCGTGCCCGGCGGCACGCTGCAGAGCACCGTCGGCGTCGGCTGCGAGATCGTGCGCCACGAGGAGCTCTGCGTGGGCTGCGGCAAGTGCGCCACCAACTGCCCCTCGGGCGCCTCCGAGCGCAGCGAGACCTTCGACGTGTACCAGCTTCTGGACGCGCCGGCCGGCAGCCGCCGCGGCGCGCTCGGCGACGCGCTCCGGCGCATCATGAAGCACGCGCCCGACGGCCTCGTCGAGGTGCCGGCGCGCGTGACCGTGCTGCGCACGATCGCCTACGACGGCGAGAAGTGCCTCGGCTGCGGCACCTGCGCGCGCGGCTGCCCGGCCGACGCCATCGAGGCGCGGCCGCCGAAGGCGGACGCCGCGCCGGCCGCGGAGATGCGCGCATGAGCGCCGGCAACGGCGGCAAGCAACTCGCCGCGGAGCGGCCGCTCGTGCTCCTCTGCGAGTGCGCCGGCACGATGAAGAACATCGACTTCGAGCGGCTCGAGACGCGCGCCGGCCTGCACGCCGACACGCGGCGCGGCACGCACTGGTGCAGCCGCGAGGGCCAGGCCCAGCTGCTCGAGCTCATGGAGGCCGGGGACGGGCGCCCGCTCGTCTTCGCCGGCTGCTCGGCGGACTTCGCCGCGCGCCGCTTCCACAAGCTGCTCACGCGCGGCCTGCAGATGGAGATCGCCGACATCCGCGAGGGCTGCAGCTGGGTGCACGGCGAGGACGTGGACGCGGTGACCGACAAGGCCGCCCGCGTCGTCGACTCGTCGATCGCCTACCCTGACGCGCCGGCCGACACGGTGAGCTACGCCGAACGCAAGGACACCGTCGTGGTCATCGGCGGCGGCGTGGCCGGCACGCAGGCCGCCGTGGAGCTCGCCCAGATGGGCCACAAGGTCGAGCTCATCGAGCGGCGACCGTTCCTCGGCGGCCGCGCC
>CAIWHY010000052.1 GCA_903912585.1 uncultured Thermoleophilia bacterium
CAGCGGGCACGGGCTGCCATGATGAGCGCACCCGTGAAGCTCACCACCCGTCGCGACCATCCCGTGCCCAACTATGGCACCGGCTTCGCGCCGTACTTCATCCCGCTCGCCCTCTGGGTGGGCGCGCTGATGGCGTACTTCCTGGTGCGGCCGCTCGGCGGGCGGGCGCTGGCCTCCACGCTGCCGGATCCCGCCGTGTCGCTCTCGGGCCTCTGGCCGGCGCTGGCCATCACCTGGCTGCAGGCCGTCGTCATGCTGCTCGTCCTGCAGCTGGCCCTCGGGCTCGACCCGGTGAAGCCGCTGCTGCTCTACGGCTTCACGCTGGTCGCAGCGCTCGCCTTCACGGCGATCATGCAGTTGCTCTCCGCGGCGCTCGGCACCGCCGGCAAGTTCGTCGCCGTGGTCCTGCTCATGCTGCAGCTCACGTCGTCGGCCGGCACCTTCCCGATCCAGACCGTGCCGCGATTCTTCCAGGTCATCAACCCCTTCCTGCCCATGACCTACGTGGTCACGGGGCTGCGCCAGGCGATCTCCGGCGGTGACACGTCCCGCGTCCTCTGGTGCGCGCTCATCCTGCTCGGGTACGCTGTCGCTGCGGTCGCGCTCACCACGCTCACCGCACGCCGGCGCCGCCGCTGGACGATGGACCGGCTCAAGCCCGTCCTCGCCCTCTAGGCATGCAGGACCGGGGCGAAAGGAAGTTGATGACGCGCAGCAGCGACACCCTGGAGCGGCTCTTCGATGCGGCGATCGAGCTGATCGGCGAGCACGGCTACGCCGGCACTACGGTCGACGAGATCGTGGCCCGCGCCGGCGTCGCCAAAGGAACCGTCTACTACCACTTCAGGAGCAAGGCCGACCTCGTGAGCGCCCTGCTCGAAGACGGTCTGCGTCGCCTCGCCGCTTCGTTCCGCGAGGAGACGGAGGGCGCGCAGACTCCGCAGGAGGCCCTGCGCGCCCTCGTCCACGCAGAGCTCGCCTACATCCAGCGCTACCAGGCGTTCAGCAAGCTGGTGATGAGCGAGATGTGGCGCGTGGACCGCGACTGGCAGGCAAGCGTGGGGATGCTGCGCGCCGGCTACGTCTCCGTCTTCGCCGGCGTGATCGCCGAGGGCGTCACGGCGGGGGCCTTCCGCGCCGGCATCGACGCCCAGACCTCCGCCTCGGCGGTCTTCGGCATGATCGCCACGGCCGCGCTGGACTGGCTGGTGTTCGCGCCGGAGAAGAAGCTGGAGGACGTGGAGCCGGTGATCAGAGCGCTCGTCTTCGGCGCCCTGGGCGCCGGCCCCGCCTGATCTACTTGCGCTTCTCGCTGCCGCCGGCGCGCCATACAAGGTACGAGTGGACGAAGCCGTCGAGGTCGCCGTCGAGCACGCTCTGCGCGTTGCCGACCTCGTGGCCGGTGCGCATGTCCTTGACCATCTGGTACGGGTGCAGGACGTAGCTGCGGATCTGGCTGCCGAAATCGACGTTGAGTACCTCTCCGCGCTCGCGCGCGAGCTCCGCGATCCGCTTGCGCTCCTCGAGCTCCACGAGCTTGGACTTGAGCATGTGCATGGCGACCGTCTTGTTCTGCAGCTGGGAGCGCTCGTTCTGGCACTGCACGACGATGTTGGTCGGCAGGTGCGTGATGCGGATGGCGGAGCTGGTTTTGTTGACGTGCTGCCCGCCGGCGCCACTGGAGCGGTAGGTGTCGATGCGCAGGTCGTCGTCGTTGATCTCCACCTCGACGTCGTCGCTCACCAAGGGCGAGGCGTCGACAGAGACGAAGCTCGTGTGACGGCGGTTGGCGGAGTCGAACGGGCTCATGCGCACGAGCCGATGCACGCCGCGCTCGGCCTGGATGAGCCCGTAGACGTTCTCGCCCTCGACGGTCAGCGTGGCGCTCTTGAGCCCCGCCTCGTCGCCTTCCTGCGAGTCGTTGATCTCGACCTTGAAGCCGCGGCGCTCGAACCAGCGCAGGTACATGCGCAGCAGCATCTCCGCCCAGTCCTGCGACTCCGTGCCGCCGGCGCCCGGGTGGATGGTGAGGATGGCGCCGCCCTCGTCGTACCTGCCGCTGAAGAAGCGCAGCTCTTCGCCGCGCTGGAGGTCGTCCTCGAGCTGCGCGACGCCGCCGACGAGCTCCTCAAGGAGCTCCTCGTCCACGGCGTCGCCGCCGAGCTCCTCGCGGATGAGCTCCTCGGTGGTCTCGAGATCGGCGAAGCGGGCCTCGAGCGCCGCGAAGTCATCGAGACGGCGCTTGATGGTGCTGTAGCGGGCGGAGACCCGGGAGGCGTTCGCCTGGTCGTCCCAGAAGTCCGACGCGCGCATGCTCACTTCGAGCTGCGCCAGGTCGTCTGTCAGCCTGGGGGGGTCAAAGATAGCTCCGCAGCCATCCCAGGCGCCCGGAGGCTTCCTTGAGACGCTCGCGGAGCGAGTCGAGCTGTACGAGTGCTTCTGAGGCGTTGATCGTCATCGCCGGGGCAGTATACCGGAAGCGGCCGCGCCGGCCGAATCAGGCGCCATGGCACTTCTTGTACTTCTTGCCGCTGCCGCACGGACACGGGTCGTTGCGCCCGACCTTGTCGTAGACGATGCGCTGCTGCACGGTGACCGTGGCGGCGCCCGTGCCCGAGCCGCCGCCGGTGCTGCTGGTGGCGCCGCGGCGCCGGCCGCCGGCCGCCGCCACGTTCGGCGGCGGCGCGTCGGCAAGACCGTCCTCTGCCCCGTACTCGCCGGCCGCCATGGCGGCGCCGGTGAACGACGTCTGCGTGATGAGGTCGTCGCCGCTCGTGTAGTTGAGCGCCATGACGGGCTCCTCGAGCGTGACGGACGTGAACACGGCGAGGTCCTCCGGACGGTTCTTCATCAGCGTGGTGATGGTGCCGGTCTTGATGCCGTCCATCATGTCCTGGAACAGCTCGAAGCCCTCGTTCTTGTACTCCACCAGCGGGTCGCGCTGGCCGAGGGCGCGCAGATGGATGCCCTCCTGCAGGTAGTCCATGTCCAGCAGGTGGTCCTTCCAGCGCGAGTCGATGACCTGCAGCATCACGGCGCGCTCGACGGTGCGCATCTGCTCCGCGCCGATGAGGCGCTCGCGCTCGTCGTACTGGGCGAGCGCGTCGTCGAGGAAGAGCTCGACGACTTCGTCCATGGTGGCCGAGGCCAGGTCGATATCGCTCTTCTTGACCTCCGGGTCGTAGATCTGCTTGAGACCGATGAGGAGCGAGTCGAGGTCCCAATCCTCGGAGAACTGGACGTCGGCCAGGGCGGCGCGCACGGCGGCGTCCACCAACTCGCCGATCATCTCGCGGATCTGCTCGCCGAACTCCTCGCCCATGAGGATGCGCTGCCGCTGGTCGTAGACGACGCGGCGCTGCTCGTTCATGACCTCGTCGTACTTGAGGACGTTCTTGCGGCGCATGAAGTTGAGCTCCTCGACCTTGACCTGTGCCCGCTCCACCGTGTTGCTCAGCATCTTGGCCTCGAGGGGCTCGCCCTCCTTGGGCCCCAGGCGGCTGAGCACGCGGTACATGCGGTCGCCGGCGAACAGCCGGATGAGCTCGTCCTCGGCGGAAAGGTAGAAGCGCGTCTCGCCGGGGTCGCCCTGGCGGCCGGAACGGCCGCGCAGCTGATTGTCGATGCGGCGGCTCTCGTGGCGCTCGGTGCCGAGCACGTACAGGCCGCCGGCCTCGATGACGCCCTCGCCGAGCTTGATGTCGACGCCGCGGCCGGCCATGTTGGTGGCGATCGTGATCACGCCGGCCTGGCCGGCGTTCTTGATGATCTCGGCCTCGCGCTCGTGCTGCTTGGCGTTGAGGACGCTGTGCGGCACGCCGTGGCGCTCGAGCTGGCGCGAGAGCATCTCGCTGACCTCGACCGACACGGTGCCGACGAGCACCGGCTGGCCCTTCTCGTAGCGCTCCACGATGTCGCCGGTGACGGCCGCGAACTTCTCCTTGGCCGTGGTGAAGATGTAGTCGTTCTCGTCGAGGCGGACCATCGGCGCGTTGGTGGGGATCTGCACCACCTCGAGGCCGTAGATCTGGCGGAACTCGTCCTCCTCCGTCTTGGCCGTACCGGTCATGCCGCTGAGGACATCGTACATGCGGAAGTAGTTCTGCAGCGTGATCGTCGCGAGCGTCTGGTTCTCCTCGCGGATCGGCACCTTCTCCTTGGCCTCGATCGCCTGGTGCAGGCCTTCGGAGTAGCGACGGCCGTCGAGGATGCGCCCGGTGAACTCGTCGACGATGAGGACCTCGCCGTTCTGCACTACGTACTCGACGTCCTTGTGGTACATCGCCTCGGCACGCAGCGCCTGGATGAGGTGGTTGACGAGGCCGCCGTTGGTGTCCTTGTAGAGGTTCTCGACGTCGAGGGCGCGTTCCACCTTGGCGACGCCGCTCTCGGTGACCGCGACGGTGCGCTGCTTCTCGTCGACCTCGTAGTCCTCGCCCGGGTGCAGGCGCGGGACGATGCGCGCGAACTGGCGGTAGGTGTCGGCCGCAGTCTCCGGGGCGCCGCTGATGATCAGCGGCGTGCGCGCCTCGTCGATGAGGATGGAGTCGACCTCGTCCACGATGCAGTAGCTGTGGCCGCGCTGCACCATGTGCTCGCGGCGCATGGTCATGTTGTCGCGCAGGTAGTCGAAGCCGAACTCGGAGTTGGTGCCGTAGGTCACGTCGGCGTTGTACTGCGCGCGGCGCTCCTCGGGCGTCATGTTGGCCTGGATGACGCCCACGTCCAGACCGAGGAAGCGGTAGACCTGACCCATCCACTCGGCGTCGCGCTTGGCGAGGTAGTCGTTGACCGTGACGAGGTGCGTGCCGCTGCCGGCGATGGCGTTGAGGTACATCGGCATGGTCGCCACGAGCGTCTTGCCCTCGCCGGTCTTCATCTCGGCGATGTCGCCGTCGTGCAGCACGATGCCGCCGAGGACCTGCACGTCGAAGGGCCGCATGCCGAGGGCGCGCTTGCCCGCCTCGCGGGCGACCGCGAACGCCTCGTAGAGCAGGTCGTCGAGCAGCTCGCCGTTGGCATGGCGCTGCCGGAACTCGGCCGTCTTGCCGCGTATCTGCTCGTCGCTGAGGCCGGTGACGGTCTCCTCGAGCTCGCCGACCCTGGTGGTCTGCTCCCCCAGGACCTTGAGTCGCCGGCCTTCACCGGCGTGCAGCAGCTTGTCGACGATCTTGATCACGTGAGTGGCGCTCCTGGGTCGGCTCTGTGGTGCGGTGCGGACATTGTCGCACACCGCGCAGGCGGAGACGTACCGGCGGAGGCGGCGCCGTCGTGGCGCCGCCTGAGCCGGGCCGGCCGGCACGTCTCTAGTTCTCGGCCGGCTCGATCAGCCCGTAGTGGCCGTCGTTGCGCCGATAGACGACGTTGGTGCGGTTGGACTCGGCGTTGGTGAACACGAAGAAGTCGTGGCCCACCAGCTCCATCTGCAGCGTGGCCTCGCGCACCGACATCGGCTTGAGCGCGAACTGCTTGGTCTTGACGACCCGCCCGTTGTCGCCGGCGTGCGTCTCCTCGGCCACGAGCTCGTCGGGGAGCAGTCCCGCCGCGACCGGCGCCAGCTCGGCGTCCGGCTCGACCGGCAGGGCCAGCTTGTCGTGCCCGTGCCGGGTCTTGCCGTGTGCCTTGTCGTGGTACTTCTTCACCCTGCGCACGAGCTTGTCGGAGACCAGATCGATGGCCGCGTACATGTCCGTCGACGCCTCGCGGGCGCGGATCACGGGCCCGCGGGTGAACACCGTCGCCTCGGCGATGCACGGCTCGGGGATGCTCGGGTTCTTCTCCACCTGGAGCTCGAGCTCCACCCGTGTCACCTCGTCGATCTTGCGCTGCAGGAGAAGCTTGTGAACGTGCTCGATCTTCTCGTTGGCGTACTGCTGCAGGGCGTCGGTGACGGTGACGTTGCGGCCCTTGATCTGCGTTTTCATCGACATCGCTCCTTCTGGACGGCGTGGTCTAGCGATGCTTGGGAGGAAGCAGCGCGCACGGTGCGCGCGAACGTGAACACGTGGGGTTCGAGACCTGCCCGAGCGAGCACTTCGGCACACTGGTTCAACGTTTCACCTGTGGTGTAGACGTCGTCAACGACCACTACTCGCTTGAGTCTTCTTAGTACCCGGTTCTGTTCCTCCCGCAACGCGAAGGCATCGCGGACGTTGGCGGCGCGCGACGCCCGGTCGAGCCCGCTCTGCCGGGCGCCGTGGCGCACGCGGCGGAGCAGCGGAGCATATGGGAGCCCGGCGTCGCGGGCAAGCCGCCGGGCGAACAGCTCCGCCTGGTTGAAGCCGCGCTCCAGAGAGTGCTCGCGGTGACCGGGGACCCACGTGACGAGCTCGGCGCGCGGCGCCGCGTACGCGGCGAACGCCGGCGCCGCCCGGCGCGCCATGTCGTCGGTGAGCGAGCGGAGGGCGCGGAACTTGCAGGCCGTCACCAGCGCCCGCGCCGGCCCCTCGTAGGTGAAGGCGGCGCCGGCAGAGCGGAAGGCCAGGTCGCGGGCGCCGCACTCCCGGCACAGCCGGCCCGGCGAGCGGTGGCCGCCGGGCGCAGCGCAGGCAAGGCCGCCATCCGGGGCGACGACGTCGTTGCCGCCGGCGAGCACGGCGCCGGCGCGCGCCGCCCGCCCCGCGGCACCGGGCGGCGGGTAGCGGCCGGGAGCACCGCAGCGCGGGCAGCGCTCGTCCGGGAGGCGATGCAAACCGCCGGCGCAGGGCTCGCAGAGCCAGGCTCCGGCGACCCCGCACTGCACGCAACGCCTGGGAAAGAAGAGATCGAGCAGGTCGTCTAGCGCGCTGCTGGCGTCCACCCGCGACCGCGCTTCACTCCGGCCCGATGGACGTGAACGAGCCGTCCGGCCGGACGCAGGAACGCGGCTCGACGCGCGCACCCGGCGGCACCAGCGCGTGGCCGCTGACCTCCGACCGGTCGCCGATGACGGCGTCCTCGTGGACCTCGGCCTCGTGGTGCACGACGACGTTGCGGCCGAGGATGCTGCCCTCCATCCGCGATCCCCTGCCCGCCTTGACGCCGGCCCAGTTGATCGCACCCTCAAGGACGGCTCCGCGCTCGATCACGCAGCCGTCGCCGATGATCAGCGGGCCCAGCAACTCGGCCTCGGCCTCGATGAAGCAGCCGGCGCCCACCAGGACCGGCGCCTCGATGCGCACGCCGGGTTCGATCTGCGTGCCCTCGCCGACCCACACGCCGGGGCTCACGCTGCGGCCCGGCACATCGACCTCGACGAGCCCGAGCAGGGCATCGAAGTTGCTCACGCGGTACTGCTCGATGTTGCCGACGTCGTTCCAGTAGGTGTCGAGGAGCCAGCGGTGGAAGGGCGCCCCGTGAGCAAGCAGCGCCGGGAACACGTCCTTGGCCCAGTCGACGAAGGCCCCCGGGGGCACGTAGTCGAAGATCGCCGGCTCGAACGCGTAGATGCCGGTGTTGCAGACGTCCGACAGGGCCTCTCCGTGCGGCGGCTTCTCCTGGAACCCCGTGATCCTGTCGCCCGCGTCGCAGACGACGACGCCGTACAGCGACGGGTCCGCGACCTGCTTGACCGCCAGCGTGGCGATGCCGCCGTTGCGCTTGTGCGCGGTGACGAACGCGGTGAGATCGATGTCGGTGAGGCCGTCGCCGCTGACCACGACGAAGGTGCCGCCGGCGAAGAAGTCGCGGAAGGCGCCCACGCCGCCGGCCGTACCGAGAAGCTCCGCCTCGACGTTGTAGGTGAGCTCCATCCCGAACCCCGAGCCGTCGCCGAAGTAGGTGCGGATCTTGTCCGGATGGTAGTGCAGGTTGGCCGCCACCTGACGGATGCCGTGGCGGCGTAGCAGGTTGAGCATGTGCTCCATGACCGGCCTGTTGAGGATAGGCACCATGGGCTTGGCGGTGCGGCCGGTGAGCGGGTACAGACGCGTTCCTAGGCCCGCGGCCATGATCATGGCCTTGCAGGCGGTGTCGTCGCCCGGGCGCCGCCCGGCGGGTGGGGCGCTCAAGGCCGACACCTTCCGCCGGCGCAGGCGGCCGCCAGGCTCTCCGAGTAGGGCGGCCGCAAAACGCCGGCCTCGGTGACGATGGCGGCGATGTTGGCCGCCGGCGTGATATCGAAGGCGGGGTGGCGCGCGACGGCGCCCTCCGGCGCTATCTGCGCCCCGCGGAAGGACGTGACCTCGGCCGGGTCGCGCTCCTCGATGGGGATCTCGTCGCCAGCGGCGACCGTGAGGTCGACCGTAGAGAGCGGCGCCGCGACGTAGAACGGCACGCCGTGCTCCTTGGCGAGGACGCTGACCGTATAGGTGCCGATCTTGTTGGCCGTGTCGCCGTTGGCGGCGATGCGGTCGGCGCCGACGACGACGCCGTCGACCTCGCCGCGGCGCATGAAGTAGCCGGCCATGTTGTCGCTGATGAGCCGATATGGGATGCCCTCGACCTGGAGCTCCCAGGCCGTGAGCCGTGCGCCCTGCAGCCACGGCCTGGTCTCGTCGACCCAGACCGAGATGCCGCCGTGACGCGCCTGCGCGGAGCGCACGACGCCGAGCGCCGTGCCGTACCCCGCTGTCGCGAGGGCGCCGGCGTTGCAGTGCGTGAGGATGCGGTCGCCGGCCTCGAAGAGAGCGGCGCCGTGCGCGCCGATGTGCAGGCAGCGGTCGACGTCGTCGTCGTGGATGGCCTGGGCGCGGGCGAGGAGCAGGGCGGCGACTGCCGCCGGCTCGGCCTGCGGCCCGACGGCGCCCAGCGCCGCCTCCCAGGCGGCGCGCATCTCGCCGATCGCCCAGCTGAGGTTGACGGCCGTCGGCCGCGTGGCCAGCAGGCCGCTCGCGGCCTGCTCGAGCGCGGCCCG
>CAIWHY010000053.1 GCA_903912585.1 uncultured Thermoleophilia bacterium
GCGGGGCGTTCGCCGGTCGCCGCAGCGGCCATCGCGGCCGCGCCCGCTGCCGTCGCGCAGGCCGCCCGGCTGCAGGCCTGCGCCACGCTCGGCGACGCACCGGATCTGTTGCCCGAGCAGCGCCGCGCCCTGCACGCCGTGCTCTGCGAGGCACGTGGCGGCGACGAGGTCCTCGTCCACGGCGTCACCGGCAGCGGCAAGACCGAGGTGTACCTGCAGGCCGCCCAGTCGACGCTCGAGCACGGCCGCTCGGTCCTCATCCTCGTACCCGAGATCGGGCTCACCGGCCAGACGGTGGCGCGCGTCCGCGAGCGCTTCGTCGGCCAGGAGGTCGCCGTGCTCCACTCCGGGCTCACGGCGCGCGAGCGGCTGCTCGCCTACCGCGCCGTCGCCAGCGGGCGCACGCGCATCGTCGTCGGGGCGCGCTCGGCGGTGTTCGCGCCGCTGCGCGACGTCGGGCTGATCGTCGTCGACGAGGAGCACGACACCTCGTTCAAGCAGGAGAGCGAGCCCGCCTACGACGCCCGCACCGTGGCGCGCTGGCGCGCGGAGGCCAGCGGCGCGGTCGTGGTGCTCGGATCGGCGACGCCGAGCGTCGAGAGCTTCGCGCGCGTGCCCCTGCACGCCGACCTGCGGCTGCGCGTCGACGGGTCGCAGCCGCCCGCCCTGGAGATCGTGGACATGCGCGACCACCACGGCGTCTTCTCGACGCAGCTCGCCGAGGCGCTGGTGGCGACGGTGGACGCCGGCGACAAGGCGATCCTCTTCCTCAACCGGCGCGGGTTCGCCTCGTTCCTCGTCTGCGACCACTGCGGCTTCACCTGGATGTGCCCGCACTGCGACGTCACGCTCACGCTCTTCGGCGGCCGCGGCCTGCGCTGCCGCACCTGTGGGCACTCCGAGGCTGCGCCGGGAGCGTGCCCTTCCTGCGGCAGCGCCGACCTCGTGCGCCACGGCTTCGGCACCGAGCGCGTGGAGCGCGAGGTGCGCGGGCTCCTGCCGGGCGTCGACCTGCTGCGCCTCGACTCGGACGTGGCCTCCTCCTACGGGCGCCTGCGCGCCGTCCTCGACCGCTTCGCCGCGCCCGGCGCGCGCGTGCTCGTCGGCACGCAGATGATCGCCAAGGGCCACCACTTCCCGGACGTCACGCTCGTCGGCGTGGTCAACGCGGACCTGACGCTGCATTTCCCGGACTTCCGCGCCGAGGAGCGCACCTTCGCCATGCTGCTCCAGGTCGGCGGGCGCAGCGGCCGCGGCGAGCGGCCGGGCCGCGTCGTCGTGCAGACGCTGAGCCCCGAGGCGCGGCCTATCGCCTACGCGGCCGGCGGTGAGGAAGAGCGCTTCTACGCAGAAGAGGTCGAGCGTCGCAGGGAGCTGGGGTACCCGCCTTCCGGCACGCTCGTCGGCCTCGAGCTCTCAGGTTCCTCGGAGGAGAAGGTGACGGTCGCCGGGCGGTTCACCGCCGAACGGCTGATCGTTCACCTGCGCCACGGCGAACAGGTGCTTGGCCCCGGCCCGATCTGGCGGGAGCGCGGACGGTTCGCCTGCAGGGTCGTGGTTAAGACTACGAAGACGGGGAAAACTCTCGACACGCTGAGGAGCTGGCTCGGCGCCAACCGCGACCGGTTCGCCGAACGCGGCGTGCGGCTGGTTCCGGACGTCGACCCTCAGTGGCTCTGAAGTTCTGCGGTACCATAGGGACATGACGGAGATGCAACAGACAGAGACAGAACGGCAGGAGGCCGGCCGCAGGGAGCGCGAGGCGCGCCGGGAGATCCGCGTGATCGGCGATCCCGTGCTGCGCGAGCACGCTCAGGAGGTCACGACCTTCGATCGCAGCCTGCGCAAGCTTGCGAAGCGCATGCTCCGCATCATGCACGACGCCCCCGGCGTCGGTCTCGCGGCACCGCAGATCGGCGTGCTCCAGCGGCTGCTCGTGTACGACGTCGACGACGATCCCCAGGCCCTCGTGAACCCGGTGCTCGACGAGTTCTCGGAGGAGATCGAGGAGTCCGATGAGGGCTGCCTGAGCCTCCCCGGCGTCACCATGCCGGTGGAGCGGCCGGTGAGCCTGCGGGTACGCGGCTTCGACGCCTCCGGCGAGCCCGTGGACTACCGCGCCGAGGGCCTCAAGGCGCGCGTGATCCAGCACGAGTACGACCACCTCGAGGGCGTGCTCATCGTCGACCGCACCACGCGCAGCGCTCGCGCTGCCGCCCTGCGCGACCTGCGCGACCGCGAGGACGCGGGTTACCGCGGCGCGGTCGGCGGAGGTCTCTGACCGCGTGCGGTTCGCCTTCGCGGGGACCGCACCGTTCGCCGGACTCGTCTTCACCGGACTCGCAGAGGCGGGCGCGCTGCCGTGCGCGCTCGTCACCAACCCCGGCCGCCCCAGGGGGCGGCACGGCACGCCGGTCTCTCCCGAGATCAAGGAGATGGCTCTGGCGCGCGGCGTCCCGGTGTTTCAGCCGCCGCGCCTCGCTGCGCCCGCCGACGCGACGGCGCTGCTCGAGCTGGCGCCCGAGATCCTCGTCGCCTGCGCCTACGGGAGGATCGTGGGGCCGGCCTTCCTGGACGCCCTGCCGGCCGTCGTCGTCCACCCGTCTCCCGTGCCGCGCTGGCGCGGGGCGGCGCCGGTGGAGAGGGCGCTCATGGCCGGCGAGACGGAGCTGGGAGTCGCCGTCCTGCGGATGACGGCCGGCGTCGACGAGGGGCCGGTCGGATTCGAACAGGCGGTGCACGTGCCGCGCAGCGCCGACGCCGGCGCGGCCTACGAGGCGCTGGCGCCAGTCGCCGTCGGCGGCGTGCGGCGCGTTCTGGCGGCGATCGCCGCCGGCACGGTCGAGTGGCGGCCGCAGGCAGGTCCGGCGTCGTACGCCGCCAAGATCGGCGCGGACGACAAGGCCATCGACTGGTCGCGCCCGGCGCAGGAGATCGTCGACCAGGTGCGCGCCCTCTCGCCGCACATCGGCGCCCAGACGGAACTGCTCGGCAAGCGCACGCGCATCTGGCGGGCGGCCGCCGGAGAGGGGCCGCTTCCGGCGCCCACGGCAGGGCACCTCGCCCTGGCGGCCGGCGCCGGCTGGGTCGACGTCCTCGAGTTGCAGCAAGAAGGCCGCAAGCGCACGACCGCCGCCGAGTTCCTGCGCGGCGCCGGCCGCGCGCTGGCGGCGCTGTGACCGTGCCCTCCGGCGCCGGGGTCGGACGCGGCAAGGACGCCGCCGGCGCCGTCAGCCCGGCGCGCCTCGCCGCCTGGCGGGCGCTCGTGCGCCTGCGCGGGGCCGGCGGCCACTTCGACGACTCGGTCGAGGCGCTCCCGGAGCTGCAGGGCCTCGACCCGCGCGACCGCGGCCTCGCCAACGAGCTCATCGTCGGCACCATCAAGCGGCGCTGGTCGGTCGACGCGGTGCTGGGCGCCTTCACCAAGGCGCCGCTCTCGGAGACGCGCGGGCCGGTGCTGGAAGCGCTGCGCATCGCCACCTTCCAGCTCCTCTTTCTCGATCGCGTGCCGGTGTACGCCGTGGTGGACGACGCCGTGCGCCTCGTGAGCGCCAGGAATTCGCAGGCCAAGGGCTTCGTGAACGCGGTGCTGCGAAAGGTCGCGGAAGATGGGGAGGACGTGTTCGGGACGCTCTCCGACGGCGACGGCATGCGCGCCTGGGCGGTGCGCCATTCGTGCCCCGTGTGGATGGTGCGGCTGCTGCGCCGCGACCTCGGCGACGAGGCGGCGGAGCGCTTCCTCGTGGCCGCCAACGCGCCGCCCGAGCGTTGCCTGCGCGTGAACACGCTCATGGGGCCGTTGCCGGTGGCGCGGGCCGCGCTCCTGGCCGGCGGCGCCGAGACGCGCGGCCTCCCCGGCCTGCCCCAGGCTCTGCTCTACGACGGGCCGTCGCTGCAGCGCTCCGCGCCGTTCCGCGACGGCCTGGTCACGCCGCAGTCGCGCGGCTCCCAGATCGCAGGGATGGTCGCGGCGACCGGCGCCCGCGGAGGCACCGCCGTGCTCGACCTCTGCGCTGCGCCCGGCACCAAGACCGCCCAGCTTGCGGCTCTGCTCGGTGGCGGCGCCGGCATCACCGCCGTCGACGTCGATGAGGGCCGGCTCGACGCCCTCCGCGCCAACCTCGCGCGGCTCGGCGTGGCGGGCGTCGAGACGCTCGCCGCCGACGCCCTGGCTCTCCCGGCGTCGAGCACGGAGGCCTACGATGCCGTGCTCCTCGACGCGCCCTGCAGCGGCCTCGGCACGCTGGGCAGCCGCGCCGACCTGCGCTGGCGGCGGCGCGCCTCGGACGTCCCGCGCCTCGCCGATCTGCAGCGCCGCCTCCTTCTCGGCGCGGCGCGCTGCGTCCGCCCCGGCGGGGCGCTCACGTACGCGGTCTGCACCGTGACGCGGGCCGAGACTCTGGGCGCGCTCGAGCCTCTGCTCGCGACCGGGGAGTGGGCTTCCGACGACCTCGGCGCCGAGTGGCCCGGCCTGGCGCACCCCGACGCCGGCGGCTGCCTGCTGATCCTGCCGCCGGACGGCGGCGCCAGCGGCTTCTTCGTGGCGCGGTTCCGGCGCATCACCCGCTCCTGAAGGTAGAATGACGCCGCGGCCTCTCGGCCGCGTCGCCGGTGGTCGTCCGCACGGGGCCGGCAGTCACCAGACCGGAGGTGTCCGTGGAGGACCTGCTGCACCATATTCACATCGCTCCGTCGATCCTCTCCGCCGATTTCGCGCACCTCGGCGACGACGTGGCCGAGGTGCTGGACGCCGGCGCCAAGGTCGTGCACCTCGACGTCATGGACGGGCACTTCGTGCCCAACATCACCATCGGCCCTCTGGTCGTCGCCGCCCTCAAGCCGCTCATCCACGGCGCCGGGGCGCTGCTCGACGTCCACCTCATGATCGAGCACCCGGAGCAGTACGTCGACGCCTTCGCCGCGGCGGGCGCCGACGTCATCGCCGTCCATCAGGAGACGTGCCCGCACCTCCACCGCGTGCTCTCGCAGATCCGCGAGGCCGGTGCGGCGGCGGGCATCGCCCTCAACCCCGCGACGCCGGTGGAGACGCTGGCGGAGGCGCGACTTCACTGCGACATGGTGGTCGTCATGTCGGTCAATCCCGGGTTCGGCGGGCAGGGCTTCATCGAGACCTCGGTCGCCAAGATCGCCAAGGCACGCGAGTACCTGCCGGACACGGTCGCGATCGAAGTCGACGGGGGCGTGACGGCGCTCAACGCGGCCGCTCTGGTGGCGGCGGGTGCCAACCTGCTCGTGGCGGGCTCGAGCGTCTTCGGCGGGCACGATATCGGCGGCCGTTTCAGGCAGCTGGCGCAGGCAGCCACAGAAGCCGTATAATCGGCGCGCACCATCAAGCTGCTTCGGGGCGGGGTGAAAGTCCCCACCGGCGGTCAAAAGCCCGCGAACCTCCTCGGAGGCCGACCAGGTGGAACTCCTGGGCCGACGGTCACAGTCCGGATGAGAGAAGCACGCTGCGACGCCTCGGCGTCGTCCGCCCTGGAGCACGGCTCCGGGGCGTTTTTGTTGGACGACGAGCGCTATATGAACGAGGCCTTCGCACTGGCGGAGCGCGGCCGCGGCCGCACGCATCCCAACCCGCTCGTCGGCGCCGTCCTGGTCAGGGACGGCGAAGTGGTCGGCCGGGGCTGTCACCTCGGTCCGGGAGAGCCTCACGCCGAGGCCATGGCCCTCGCCGAGGCGGGCCTGCTCGCCGCCGGCGCCACGCTCTACTGCACGCTCGAGCCCTGCAGCCATCAGGGCCTGACGCCGCCCTGCGCCGACGCCCTCGTGGCGGCGGGCATCGCCCAGGCCTTCATCGCTCTCGAGGATCCCAACCCGCTGGTGTTCGGAAGCGGGCTGCAGCGGCTCGTCGCCGGCGGGGTCGACGCGCGTCTGGCCGGCGGGGAGTGGGCGCGCCGCGCGCACCGCCAAAACGCTCCGTTCCTCAAGTTCCACGCCGGCGGCCTGCCGCACGTGACCTACAAGGCCGCCGTGACCCTCGACGGCAAGGTCGCCGCCGCCGGCGGCGACGCGCGCTGGATCTCGTGTCTCGACAGCCGGCGCGCCGTGCACCAGCTCCGCTCCGAGGTCGACGCCGTGATGGTCGGCGCCGGTACGGTCCGCCGCGACGATCCCGAGCTCACGGTGCGGCTCGGCGAGGGCCGCGACCCGGTGCGCGTGATCGTCACGCGAGCAGGCGTCCTGCCGCCGCAGGCCAAAGTGCTGGCGACGGCGCGCGAGGTGCGCACGATCGTCGTCGCCGAGCGCGCCGACGCGGCCGTCCGCAGGCTCCTCGAGGCGCGCGGCGCGGAGCTCCTCGAGATCGGCGACGCCGGCCTCGAAGGGATGCTTCGCGAGCTCGCCTCGCAGGGGCTGCTGGACATCCTCTGCGAGGGCGGACCCACGCTCGCCGGCGAACTGCTCGCGCAGGGCTTCGTCGACCGGATGCTGCTGTTCGTGGCGCCGCTCGTCATCGGGCGCGGCGCACCCGACCTGTTCGCGGCGCCCGCGGTCAGCACGGTCGCCGGTGCCTGGCGCCTGCACGACGTGGAGTGGCGGCCGGTCTGCGACGACCTGCTCGTCAGCGGCCGCCTCGTCAAGGACGGAGACTAGATGTTCACGGGCATCGTAGAAGAGGTCGGAGCGTTGCGCAGTCTGCGCGTGGGCGCGAACGCGGCGACGCTCGACGTCGTCGCGCGCGGCGTGCTGGACGGCACCGCCGTCGGCGACAGCATCCTCACCGACGGTGTGTGCCTGACCGTCGTCTCGCTGCGGCCCGACGGCTTCAGCGCCGACGTGATGCCGGAGACGGTGCGGCGCAGCACGTTGAGCGCTCGCCGCCCGGGGGACAAGCTCAATCTCGAGCGCGCCCTGACGATGCAGTCGCGCCTCGGCGGTCACCTGGTCGCCGGGCACGTGGACGGCGTCGGCACGGTCGCCGCGGTGACGCCGGAGGGGAACGCGCTCGTCGTCGAGCTCGAGGTGCCGGCAGCGGTCACCGCGGTCAGCGTCCCGCAGGGCTCGCTGGCCGTCGACGGCGTCAGCCTCACGATCGTCGCCGTCGAAGAGGGTCGCGTGCGCGTCTCGCTGATCCCGCACACCGCCGCCGTGACGACGCTGTCGCGGCTGGCGCCCGGCGTGCGCGTCAATCTCGAGGCCGATCTGATCGCGAAGTACGTGCACGCGTTCGTCGCCGGGCGCAAGCCCGCCGCCGGACTCACCTGGGAGAAGCTGGCGGAAGCGGGGTTCTGATGGCAGTGCAAGAAGGAACGGTCGACGGTCACCTGCGCGAGCAGTTCGCGACCATCGAGGAGGCGATCGCCGACCTGCGCGAAGGCAAGATGGTCATCGTCTGCGACGACGAGGACCGCGAGAACGAGGGAGACCTCACCATGGCGGCGCAGTTCGCCACGGCCGAGAACGTGAACTTCATGGCCAAGGAAGGCCGCGGCCTCATCTGCCTCACGCTCACGCCGCAGCGCTGCGCGGAGCTCAATCTGCCGCCGATGACCAGCAACACCCCGGCGCGCCTGCACAGCGCGTTCACGGGGTCCGTCGAGGCGCGCCACGGCGTGACCACCGGCATCTCCGCCGCCGACAGGGCGCACACGATCCAGGTGGCGATCGACCCGGAGTCGCGCCCCGACGAGCTGGTACAGCCGGGCCACGTGTTCCCGCTGACGGCCCGGCCGGGCGGCGTGCTCGAGCGGGCGGGGCAGACCGAGGCCGGCGTCGACCTCGCCCGTCTCGCCGGCCTCAACCCGTCGTCGGTCATCTGCGAGATCATGAACGACGACGGCACGATGGCGCGCGTCCCCGATCTCGTGCCCTACGCGCGCAAGCACGGCCTCAGGATCGTCACCGTGGCCGAGCTCATCAGGTACCGGCACCGTAACGAGAAGCTCATCCGCCGCGCCGCCACGGTGAGCATGCCGACCAAATACGGCGACTTCAAGGCGGTCGGCTACGAGTCGACTCTCGACGGCGGGCACCACGTGGCGCTCGTCAAAGGCGACGTCGCCGGGCGCAAGGACGTCCTCGTGCGCGTGCACTCGGAGTGCCTCACCGGCGACACCTTCGGCGCGCTGCGCTGCGACTGCGGCGAGCAGCTCGCGGAGGCGCTGCGGCGCATCGAGGCGGAGGGCGCCGGCGTCGTCCTGTACATGCGCCAGGAAGGGCGCGGCATCGGCCTGATCAACAAGCTCAAGGCCTACGCGCTCCAGGAGCAGGGCATGGACACCGTGGAGGCAAACGTGGAGCTGGGGTTCGCGCCGGACCTGCGTGACTACGGCATCGGTGCCCAGATCCTCTCCGATCTTGGCCTGACGACCATCCGCATCATGACCAACAACCCCAAGAAGATCGTCGCGCTGGAGGGCTACGGCCTGCGCGTCACCGGGCGCGAGTCCATCGAGGTCGCGCCGCAGGACGACAACGTCTGCTACCTGCGCACCAAGAAGGACAAGATGGGCCACCTGCTCGTGCACGAGGACCTTTTCGGGGAAGACGGAGAGGGCCCGGAGGGCTGAGGCCTGCCGGGCACCGCTCAGCCCAACTTCGACGGCAAAGGAGCCGAACGATGACGACCTACGAAGGCAAGCTCAGCGGCCAGGGCATGAAGTTCGCCCTCGTCGTGGGCCGCTTCAATGAACTGATCTCGACGAGGCTGTACGAAGGCGCCGTGGACTGCCTGCGGCGGCACGACGTCGCCGACGGCGACGTGGACTCCGCCTGGGTGCCGGGCGCCTTCGAGATGCCGCTCGTCGCCAAGCGTCTCGCCGAGACCGGCAAGTACGACGCCGTGGTCTGCCTCGGCGCCGTGATCCGGGGCGGCACGCCGCACTTCGACTACGTCGCCGCGGAGGCCGCCAAGGGCATCGCCAAAGTGAGCCTCGACAGCGGCGTGCCGGTCGTCTTCGGCGTCCTCACCACCGACACCATCGAACAGGCCGTGGAGCGCGCCGGCACCAAGGGCGGCAACAAGGGCTGGTCGGCCGCGTCGACCGCGCTCGAGATGGCGAACCTGGGACGCGTCCTGCCCTGAGGCCCTTCAGCGGTGTTCGCCGCCGCTGGCTTGGCGCGCGTCGCCGGGGGCGTCGCCCCACACGCGGGGCCTCGGGGGCTCGTCGGGCGTTTCGTCTGGATCAGCCGGCGTGAGCCGGGCCTCAGGCGCATGGGGCTCCGCCGGCTGGGCCTCCCCGGCCGCCGCAGAAGGCGCCCCGCGTGTCTGCGCGCGCGCCTCAGCCGCGCGGCGGATCCGGCGCAGCGCGCGGCGCACGAGCCACACGACGAACACGATCAGGAAGGCCGCGGCGAGGATGATCACCGGCGCGCCCCTCCGACGGGGGCGCAGGCGCGGGCGTCTTGAAAGGACGCGCCGGAGCTCCCGTAGTTCTGTGGTCCCGACGGCTCGAGCAAGTCGCCCCATCTCCGCCGGACTCGCCGGCGCTCGGCGCACGGTCACCGCGACTGAAGATACCCCATGGAGTATGTCGCGGCGTCATTGGATTGGCAATGGCCTGGGCGGAGACGTGACGCGGCCTGTGGGGGGCCGGGAAAGCAAAAGCCCCGCCGGTGGCGGGGCCTGGATGCGACGCGAGCTGCGCGGCGGGACGCCGCGCCGGGGCTAGACCGCCTTGGTGACCCGGCCGGACTTGAGGCAGCGGGTGCAGACGTAGGCGTTCTTCGGGTGGCCCGCGACGAGGATGCGGACGCGTTGCAGGTTGGGATCGAAGCGCCGCTTGGTGTGGCGGTGCGAGTGACTCACGTTGCAACCGAAAGCGGGGGCTTTCCCGCAGGTCAGACAGACTTTGGACATGAGACTTCCTCAGCTTGATTGGCGACTGGTCGCGCTAGTATGCTGCAGGAGGCCGGGCAAACGCAAACGCGTGGGGCCCCGCCAGTCCTGTCGTGTCCGCCGATCAGCCGAGGCGTGATGGTCCGTTTCTCCAAAGAGATGTCGATCTTCGAGGCGCTGGAGGCCGATGACGCGGCGCGCGAGGTCTTCGAGAGTCACGGCATGTCCTGCTGCCTCTGCATCGGCGCCCAGTCGGAGACCATCGAGGCCGGCGCCATCCTCCACCAGGTCGACCCAGACCTCGTCGTAGGCGAGCTCAACCGCCTCGCCGGCGAGGGATCCTGAGCGGGCCGGCGCGGTGTCCTCGACCGATCTGAAGATCCCCTTCGCGGCGCCGGACCTGGCTGGGGGGGTCACCGTGGCACACCAGGTGATCGCCAAGCTCGCCGGCAAGGCGGCGCGCGCCACCTACGGCGTGGTCGCCATGCAGGAACGCCCTATCCGCAAGCTGGCGCGCTTCTTCCGCGGCTCGCTCACCGAGGGCGTCGAGGTCGACGTCGCCGGCGACGTGGCGAGCATCGGCCTGCACGTCGTCATGGAGCGCGGCGTCAACCTGTCACAGGTCACGGCCAATCTCGTCGAGCAGGTGCGCTATCAGGTCGGCCAGATCGGCGGAGTACCGCTCGGTGAGGTGAGCGTGCGCGTCGAGGATCTCCAGGATTGAGCGTGCGGCTCGCCGCGATCGCCGTCATCGATGCCGCGCTCGCGGCCGTCGAGGCCGAGCGCGGCGTCATCAACGACCTCAACGTGTATCCCGTCCCGGACGGGGACACGGGCACCAATCTGGCGCTCACCGTCCGCGCCGTCCTCGAGGAGCTCCAGCAGAGCGACGCCGATGGCATCCCGGCGGTCGCCGCCGCGGTCACCAAGGGTTCGCTCATGGGAGCGCGCGGCAACTCCGGCGTGATCCTGTCGCAGATCGTGCGTGGCCTCTGCGACGTGTGGGGCCGCTCCGAGGACCTCACCACCGCCGACTTCAAGGAGGCGCTGGCGGAGGGCGCCAGCAGCGCCTACCGCGCCGTCAAGGTGCCCGTCGAGGGCACGATGCTCACGGTCATTCGCAAGATGGCGGAGGCGGCGCAGAGCGTGCCGAGCACGCTCGGCCTCGACAAGCTGCTCGTCTCCGTCGAAGAGGCCGGCCGGGTGGCGGTCGAGAAGACGACCGGGCAGCTGCCGGCCTTGCAGAAGGCCGGCGTCGTCGACGCCGGCGGCTATGGCCTGCTCGTGCTCTTCCGCGGCCTCGC
Organism: uncultured Thermoleophilia bacterium; assembly: GCA_903912585.1. GTDB lineage: Bacteria > Actinomycetota > Thermoleophilia > UBA2241 > UBA2241 > CAIXSE01. The sequence goes on from CAIWHY010000053.1 coordinate 11,101, forward strand.
CGCCGGCATCGCCGAGCTCATGCACGCCGGCATCACCATCTCGGCGGCGCAAGTGGCGCTGCGCACCGGCGACGGCGCCCAGGCACCCGCGGCGCCGTCGCTCGAGGCGGCCTCGGCTCTCTCGGCGTACCGCTACTGCACGAGCCTGCTCATCACCGGCGAGGACATCGACAGGCCGGCGTTCGAGGCGTTCCTGCTGCCGCTGGGTGACAGCGCGCTCGTCGTCGGCGATCCGCGCATGATCAAGGTGCACGTGCACACCAACGACCCCGGCCTCGTGCTCAGCGAAGCGCTCAAGCTGGGCGTGATCGGCGAGGTGGAGATCAACGACATGCACGAGCAGACCAAGGCGCGCGACGAGCGCCTGCAGGGCCAGCACAAGCTTGCCGAGGGCACGGTCGTCGTGGCGGTGGTGGCCGGCGAGGGCAACAAGGCGCTGTTCCGGGAGCTCGGCTGCCAGGCGATCGTCGACGGCGGCCAGTCCATGAACCCCAGTGCCGCACAGCTTCTGGACGCGGTGGACGCGCTGGGCGCCGAAGAGGTCGTCCTGCTGCCCAACAACGGCAACGTCGTGCTCACGGCCGAGCAGGCCGCCGGCATGAGCGCGCGGCACATCGCCGTGGTGCCGTCGACCTCGATCCCGGCCGGCCTGGTGGCGATGGTGGCGTATGACGCCGACGGCGACGCGGTCGGCAACGCGCGCGCCATGGGCCAGGCGCTTGATGACGTCCATTCCGCCGAAGTGACGCTCGCCGTGCGCGACTCGGAGCTGGACGGCGTCGAAGTCCGCAAGGGCCAGGCGATGGGCATCGTGGACGGGAAGCTTGTGGCCGCCGCGGACGACCTCGAGACGGCCTTCCGCGGCGTTCTCCAGGCGTTCGCCGGCGTGGACGCCGAGTTCATCACCGTGCTCACGGCGCTCAACGGTTCGAACCTCGATCGCGCACGCCTCGAGGCGCTCGCGGCCGAGACCGCCCCAGACGCCGAGATCCGCTTCCACGAGGGCGGGCAGCCCCTGTACCCGATCCTCGCCAGCGCCGAGTGAGGGGCCGGCGACGGTGAGCGATCTCCTCACGGCAGAGAACACGGCGATCGTGCTGGACTCGACCGCGGATCCCTGCGAGGGCTACTTCGACCGCCCCGGGATCTTCATGGTGCCGCTCAAGGTGCACTTCGGCGACGAGACCTACCGCGACGGCGTCGACATGGGCTACAAGGAGTTCTTCGCGAAGCTCGAAGCCTGCGAGGTGCTGCCGACCACGTCGCAGCCGACGGTAGGGGAGTTCACCGCCGCCTACGCGGAGGCGCGTGAGAAGTACGCGCACGTGTTCTCCCTGCACCTCTCCGGCGAGATGAGCGGGACCGTGCGCGCGGCCGAGCAGGCGGCGGAGGCCTTTGACGGCGTGGAGGTCTACGACCTGCGCACCGTCGCCACCGCCCTCGCCCTCTGTTCGGAGCGGCTGCGGGCGCGCCTCGAGAGCGGCTGCACCCTGGACGAGGCGCGCGAATACCTCACCTATTTCCGCGACAACTCGCATCTCATCGTGCACGCCGCGACCCTCGAGTACCTGCGTCGCGGCGGGCGCATCGGGAGGGCCGCGTCGCTGGTCGGCGGCGTGTTCGACATCAAGCCGCTGATCTGCGCCGTGGACGGCACGCTCACCGGCTACGCCAAGGTCCGCGGCCTCAAGAAGGCGATGGCCGCCATGGAGCGCTTCGTCGAGGACAACAGCCGCCGGTTCGACGAGTTGTACTTCGTGACGCTGGACGCGATCAACGACGAGGAACCGCCCCTCTTCCGCGAGATGATCGAGCGTCTGCGGCCCAACGCGCACTTCGTCATGCACGGTCACGTCGGGGCCGTTGTCGGCACGCACATCGGTCCGGGGACGTCCGCCTTCGCAATGATCGCGGAGTGACCGGGTCGCGACTCCCTCTCCGTTTCGGCGGCGGCCGGTACACCGGGCGGCCGCCGGTCCCGAAGCTCTTCTTTCAGCCTGAGGCTCTCTCGCGCCCGCTCTCCGAGCTCGAAC
>CAIWHY010000054.1 GCA_903912585.1 uncultured Thermoleophilia bacterium
TCGTCGTCGACGCCGAGGGGGCTAGCGTCGTGCCTGGCTTCGTCGACGCGCACACGCACACGGTGTTCGCCGGCGAGCGCGCCGGCGAGTACGCTGCGAGGCTCGGCGGCGCCGGCTACCTGGAGATCCAGGCCGCCGGCGGCGGCATCATGGCCACGGTGCGCGCCACGCGCGCGGCCCCCGAGGCGAAGCTCGCGGCCCTCGCGCGCCGGCGGCTCGACTCGTTCCTCGCGCACGGCACCACTACGCTCGAGATCAAGTCCGGCTACGGGCTCACGCTCGCGGACGAGGCCAAGCTGCTGGCCGCGGCAAAGACGCCGCACCCGGCCAATCGCGTCTACACGCAGCTCGCCGCCCACTCCCTGCCCGCCGAGTGGGCGGGGCGCGACGACGAGTTCATCGACTACGTCTGCAACGAGGTCACGCCGGCGCTCGCCGGCCAGGCCGAGTTCATCGACGTCTTCTGCGACGAGGGCGCCTTCACGGTCGCCCAGGCGCGGCGCGTCCTCGAGGCGGGCCGGGCGCACGGTCACCGCATCAAGATCCACGCCGAGGAGCTCGCGCACAGCGGCGGCGCCGCGCTCGCCGCCGAGCTCGGCGCCGTGTCGGCCGACCATCTGATCTTCGCGACCGGCGAGGACATCGCGGCGCTGCGCGCGGCGGGCACCACGCCGGTCCTGCTTCCCGGCACGAGCTACACGCTGCACACGTCCTTCGCGCCGGCGCGGGAGTTCCTGGACGCCGGCGCCACCATCGCGCTCGCCACCGACTTCAACCCTGGCACCTGCAACTGCGAGAACCTGCAGCTCATCGTCTCGCTGGCCTGCCAGGAGATGCGGCTCACGCCCGACGAGGCGCTCTACGCGATCACCATGGGCGGGGCCACCGCCCTAGGTCTGCAGGACGAAGTCGGCAGCATCGAGCCGGGCAAACGCTGCGACCTCGTGATCCTCGCCGCGGAGACCCGCTTCGAGTTGCCCTACCATTTCGGCGTGAACCTCGTCGACGGCGTCATCGCCGGCGGCGAGCTCGTCGTGCGCGGCGGCGCCTATCTGGGCGCCCCGGCGGCGGCCCGTCGCGGTCCCGCCGCCGCCGACGCGGGAGGTCCGGCGTGACGCTCATCGAGTGCATCCCCAACTTCTCCGAGGGCCGGCGGCTCGACGTGGTCGACAAGCTGGCCGCGGCCGCCGCGAGCGTCGACGGCGTCACGGTGCTGGACCAGCAGAGCGACGGGACCCACAACCGCTGCGTCATCACCTTCGTCGGCGACGAGGTCGCGATCGCGGAGGCGGCGTTCCGCAGCATCCGTGCCGCCTCCGAGCTCATCGACCTCAACTCCCACCAGGGCGCGCACCCGCGCTTCGGCGCGGCGGACGTGGTGCCGTTCGTGCCGCTGCGCGCCGAGGAGATGCCGCTGTGCGTGGGGGTCGCCCGCGGCCTCGCGAAGCGCGTCGCCGCGGAGCTCGGCGTGCCCGCGTTCCTCTACGAGGACGCGGCCCTCGTGCCCGAGCACCGCGACCTCGCCGTGATCCGCAAGGGCGGCTTCGAGGAGCTGCGCGACGTCATCGCCACCGACCCTGCGCGGCGGCCGGACGAAGGCGCGGCGCGCGTGCACCCCACGGCCGGGGTCGTCGCCATCGGCGCGCGCTCCCCGCTCATCGCCTTCAACGTGAACCTGGACTCCGACGACCTCGAGCTGGCACAGCGCATCGCCCGCGAGATCCGCGAGCGCGACGGCGGGATGCCGTGCGTGAAGGCCATCGGCCTGCTGCTCGAGGACGGCGCCGTGCAGGTCTCCATGAACCTCACCGACTACCGTACGACCTCGATGGCCGATGTAGTCGCGGCCGTCGGCGAGCGCGCCGCCAAGAGCGGCGTGACGATCCGCGAGAGCGAGGTCATCGGGCTGCTGCCGGAGGACGCGCTGGTGCAGATCGCCAAAGAAGCGCTCGTGGCCACCGGCTTCAGGCGCGAGCAGGTCCTCGAAGCACGCGTGCTGGACACGCTGCTTCCGTGACGGCCGACGTCCGGATCACCGGGCTGCGGCTCACGCCGCTGTTTCTCGCCTTCAAGCAGCCGTACCACTGGGCGGGCCGCGTCGACCACGGGTCGGCGGTCGTGCTCGTCGAGGTCGAGACGGACGCCGGCATCACCGGGACCGGCGAGTCGACGGCGTCGCTCGCCGCCGAGGGCACCGTGGCGGCGCTGCGCGCGGTCGAGCCGCTGTTCGTCGGGCAGCCGGTCCACGACGTCACCCGGCTCTGTCACGAGGCGCGCCACCTCGGCAGCTTCAACCACACGCCCTGGCACGCGGACTTCGTCCTCGCCGGCTTCGAGATGGCCCTGTGGGACATCATCGGCAAGGCCGCCGGTCAGCCGGTGCACCGGCTCCTCGGCGGCGCCGTCCGCGACGAGGTCGACTACTTCGGCTTCGTCCAGGGCGACACGACCGAGGAGCTCGTGGAGGACGCGCGCGGCCTTGCGGCCGCCGGCTACGGCGTCATCTACCTGAAGGTGGGCCGCGGCGACGCGGCCGACGTCGCCAACACGGCGGCCGTGCGCGAAGCCATCGGCGGCCGCCGCCTGCGGCTCGACCCCAACTGCGCCTGGAGCGTGCCCGACGCGATCCGCATGATCCACCGCCTGGAGCCGTTCGACATCGACTGGGTCGAGCAGCCGACGACGCTGCTCAGCGTCTCGGCGATGCGCCAGGTGCGCGAGGCGGTGAACGTGCCCATCGCCGCCGACCAGGCGGTGTTCACGCCGGCCGACGTCTACGACATCTGCCGGCAGCGGGCGGCCGACGCGATCGTCCTCTCGCCGCACGAGGCCGGCGGCCTGCTCGCCTTCGGCAGGGCTGCCGCCATCGCCGAGGCGGCCGGCGTGCCGGTCTGCCTGCATGGGCAAGGCGTCTCCGGCCTCACGGACGCGGCGCAGCATCACCTCGGCCTCTGCACGGCGAACCTGACCGAAGGCAACCAGATCATGCACCAGCTGCTGCGCGAGGACATCGTCGCGACGCCCGATCTCACGCCGGTCGACGGCAAGATCGGCGCGATCGCCGGCCCGGGCATCGGCGTCGAGCTGGACCGCGACGCCGTCGCCCGCGCCGCGGAGCGCTACGCCAAAGGAGCCGCCTCGTGAAGACCTTGATCGCCGACCAGAAGCTCGTCACCGAACTGCTGCCCATGGACAAGGCGATCGCGGTCATGCGCGAGGCGCTCACGATGCTCGCCGGCGGCGACGTCGTGATGCCGTTGCGCACGATGATGCAGCTCCCCGGCGGTGAGCGCGTCGTCGGGCTGATGCCGTCGTACCTTGGCGGGCTCGACGCCGTCGGCGTCAAGATCGTGGCCGCCTTCCCGGCCAACTTCGGCAGCGAGTACGACACGCACCAGGGCGTCGTGCTGTACTTCGACACCGAGCGCGGCCTGCTGCACGCGATCGTCGACGCGACTTCGGTCACCGCCATCCGCACCGCCGCGGTCAGCGGCCTCGCCACGGACCTTCTCGCACGCCCCGACGCCGGCGACCTCGCGATCATCGGCGCCGGCACCCAGGCACACACGCACCTACAGGCGATGATGGCCGTCCGGCCGGTACGCCGGGTGCGCGTGTTCAGCGTGCCGGCGGAGAGCGCCGCGGCGTTCGCGGAGCGCGAGTCGCGGCTCACCGGCCTCGCCGTCGAGGCAGCGGCGACGGCGCCAGAGGCCGTCGCCGGCGCCGACCTCATCTGCACCGTGACCTCGGCCACCGCGCCGGTGCTGCTGGGCGAGTGGGTGAGCCCCGGCGCGCACATCAATGCAGTCGGCGCCTACTCGCCCACGACGAGGGAGCTGGACTCGGCCCTCGTGGCGCGCGCGTCGCTGTACGCCGACCGGCGCGAGTCGCTGCTCGGCGAGGCCGGCGAGTTCCTCATCCCCAAGGCCGAGGGGCTCATCGGCGACGACCACATCGTCGGCGAGATCGGCGAGGTGCTCACGGGCAAAGCCCGCGCCCGCACCTCGCCGGACGAGATCACGTTGTTCAAGTCGCTCGGCATCGCCGTCGAGGATCTGGCGGCGGCGCACGCGGTGTACCACGCCGCCGCGGACCGCGGCCTGGGCACCTGGATCGACATCGGCGGCCGCCACTTCGGCAGCTCCGCGGAAGGCTGACAGGTGCCCGTCGCCGCCTACCCGGAGCTCTTCAACGACGTCTTCGGCCCGGTCATGCAGCCGGGTTCCAGCTCGCACATGGCCGGGCCCTGCCGGCTCGGCTACCTCGCCGGGCATCTGCTTGGAGAGCCGATTGCCAGGGTCGTCGTCCAGCTCGACAAGGACGGCTCCTTCGCCGGCACCTTCGGCATCATGGCCGAGGACCGCGCCATGGTGGCCGGCGCCCTCGGCATGCTCCCCGACGACCCGCGCCTCTTCCGCGCCTTCGAGGTCGCCGAAGAGTCGGGAGCCGCCGTCGCCTTCGAGTTCATCGACCTCGCCGAGAGCGACCACCCCAACGCCGTGAAGTTCGTGCTCACCGGGCGCAGCGGCCTCATGATCGAGTTCGTGGGGGCCTCTACCGGCGGCGGCATGGTGGAGTCGGTCCTCGTGGACGGGTTCCCGCTACGCGACATCGGCGACACCTACCTGCTGCTGGTCTACGACCCGGCGGGGAGACTTGACGCCGAGGCTCTCGACCTGCTGCGCCGGGAGATGCCCGAGCCGCTCGAGGCGCGTCGCGCCGACGCTGAGGGCCGCGGCAGGATGCACGTGTTCAAACTGGCCGTCGAGCCGGACCTCGAGGCGCTGCGCCGGGCGCTCGCCGGGGCTGCCACCGGCGGCCGCATCGCAGTGCTGCCGCCGGTCCTCCCAGTGATCAGCGGGCCCGACCGCAAGCCGCAGCTCTTCGACACCATGACGCGCTGGCGCGAGGTCGCAGCGGAGCGCGGCCTCGGGCTCTGGGAGGCCGCCGTCCAGTACGAGGTGGACGCCTCCGGCTGGCCGTGCGCCCGGGTGATCGACCGCATGAAGATGCTGGCCGCGCTGATGGACCGGCAGACGCGCGCCGCCTACGAGGACGGCGTCACCGTGCCGACGAGCCCGTTCAAGCCGGACTTCACCGGCCGCTGGGCGCGGCATCAGGCTTCGCCGCGCCGCGTCACCGGCGACCTCACGGCGCAGACCCTCCGCTGGGCCTACGGCGCCGGCGCCGGCATCCCCGGCGTCGAGACGGTGCCCGGGCCGATGGGCAGCGGCGGAGGCTACGTCTACGCCGCCCTCAGTGCCGTCCGCGACGCCCACGGGTTGAGCGACGAAGACCTGCTGCGCGGCCTCTTCGTCGCCGGAGGCGTGGGCGCCATCGCGTTCTCGCGCACCGAGCCGACGGGCGAGATCCTCGGCTGCACCGGCGAGGCCGGCATGTGCGGCGCCATGTCCGCAGCCGGCATCGCCGAGATGGCCGGCGCCGACCCGCAGCAGGTCGAGGACGCGGCGTCGCTGACGCTGCAGGCTTTCACCGGCATGCCGTGCGATCCCATGCCCGGCGGCTCCTGCCAGCCTTGCCGCAGCCGCGTGCTCGCCGCGACCTGCATGGCGCACGTCTTCGCCGACCTGGCTCTCGCCGGGCACGCCGCCGTGCTACCGTTGCACGAGGCGATCGACGTGGCCGACGCCGTCGGCCGCGCGCTCCCGCCGTCCCTGCTCTGCACGTCGGAGGGCGGCGCCTGCGCCGCCCCCACCGCGCTGACGCTGCGCGAAGAGTTCCGCCGCTGGTTCGACGAGACGCCGCCACAGGAGCGGCCGCCGGGAAGCCTGATCTGACCGTCGTGAGGAGACGCCCGAATTGACTGAAGACCTGCGGTACGTGGGCAAGAGCTACCCGGTCCACGACGTGGCCCAGAA